>JAQICW010000026.1 GCA_027858355.1 Desulfobacula sp. | reverse complement strand
ACGAGTCATAAACGATTCATTGATTCAGTATTGCATCAGAGTTGTATCCTAGTATTCCGCTCATATTGAATGATTTTGAGTCAATATTGATTCATTTGTTCGCTTGCATAAAACCATCCTATAATCGTTCATCGCTTCCAAACACCTTGCCATTAGGCTTTTTCACTTTTTATTCTAAAATAAAAACATTTTGGCCTGATTTTTGCAAAGATACAAAATATATGTAATGGCCAGTACCATGAACAATCGATAGTGTTTGATAAAGGAGGTGAACTCAACGCTTGAGAATTGATATAGATCTTTAGAATATTAACCCTTAATTTTTTGGAGGAAAGTATGAAAAAATTCAGTTTGAATATCATCGTGATTGCAAGTCTGATTTTTGGTTTAAGTATCCCTTCTTTTGCGGGCAAAGTGTGCAAATTTGGGCATGTGAATTCTCCCGGTTCTATTTTCCATTATCAGGCAGTTGAATTTAAAAAAGCGGTTGAAGCACAACTCCCAGACATGAAAGTGGAAGTCTATCCAGCCGGCCAGATTGGCGGCACCCTGGCTCTGATGCAGGGTCTGCAGACGAATACTGTTCAAATATATTCAGAATTTCCCTACATCTGGGAAGGAAATGTTCCCGAGTTTAAAGTCCTGGCCGCTCATTATGTGTTTAAAAGCCTGGACGGCTATTTAGAATTCATGCGTTCCGATCTGTTTAAAAAGGAAATGAACGATAAACTGGTAAAGCAAGGCGTGAGAATCATCGGTAATGTCGACAGCATGGGGACATTTAACTTTCTCAGTAAAAAACCAATTCGAACCATGGCTGATGTCAAGGGGGTTAAGAACCGTTGCGCACAGATGGCACCACTGCTATCAAGCTGGCGTTCCTATGGAGCCAAACCGACTCCTCTGGACTGGGGTGAAATCTATACCAGCTTGGCTACCGGCGTGATTGACGGTTTGGATAATCCCATTTTAGATATGTATGATGAGAAATTTAATGAAGTCTGCAATTATATCAATATGACCGGAAATCTCTATACAGCCATAGCCTACAATACGAGTGAAACTTTCTGGCAGAGCCTGAACGATCATGAAAAATCCGTATTTAAGATGGCTATAGAAATTGCCAACCTGAAAACTAAGATCAGCCTGGGCAAGACTTTTGCTGATGCCATGGCTGATATGACAGCTCATGGCATCACTGTTATAAAAACAGATACCAGTGAATTTAAAAAAGCGGTTGCCGACAATATAGACAATATACTGGAAGGAAACGAACGGGCTATTTCCATGTATAAAAAGATTCAAAAAGCAGGTTATTAATTGATTATCGCTGGATAAAGAAAAAAATCAACAGCCCACTGATACCCACCCTTTCGGATTATCAGTGGGTTTTTACCATTTTTTTAGTAAGTCTGCCTGAGATTATTTTAAAGGAAGTATTATGAATCCGATTACAATGATTGCAGATAAAATCCTTAACGGAATCACTGCCCTTCTTGAGTACATGCTGGGAATAATGATGATCGCTTTGGTAGGTCTGACTTTTATGCAGGTCATCCTCCGTTATGTATTTAACAATCCCACCTCTTGGAGTTCGGAACTTTCCAGGTTCATTCTAATTTGGCTTACTTTTACCGGGGCCAGCGTAATCACTAAATATGGCACTCATTTGTCCATGGGACTGAATATCGATAAGTTTCTAAGAGGAATCTGGAGCAAGATCATAAGGGTATTCGTTAATATTTTGATTATGACCACTTTAATGATCATCGCCTATTATTCTTGGAAAGTTACCATGATCTCTGGAGCAAGAATTGCCCCCATGACTAAAATTCCAATGTACTATCCCTGGCTGGCGCTACCGGTGAATTCTGTCCTGATGACGATGTATTTCCTGGCTGATACAGTAAAGCAAATCACAAAACACGAGGAGCGGATACCCCAATGATGTTAATAATTTTTATGGCTATGTTTCTTTTGTTTTTCCTTGGAGCTCCGATGGCCTTCGGCATCTTGACTGCCTGTATAGGTTATCTTTTCTGTACCGGGGATACAATGAATTTAATAGCAGTGAGTAGTGAAATTTTATTTTCCTCAGATGTATACGTGCTTTTGGCCGTGCCTTTTTTTATGCTTGCTGCTGAACTGATGAATGAATCAAATATAACAGATGACATTTTCGATTTTGCCAAGACACTGGTCGGGCGTATCCCGGGTGGATTAGGTCATGTCAATGTCATTGCCAGCATGATTTTTGCAGGAATGTCCGGTTCAGGATTGGCAGATACTGCCGGTCTGGGCAAAGTAGAAATAAAGGCAATGAAGGATGCTGGCTATGATCCTGCCTTCAGTGCATCTGTTACTGCGGCATCTGCCATTATCGGCCCTATAATTCCACCCAGTATCTGCATGGTCATCGGTGCTGTTGTGACGAATACCTCTGTCGGCAGGATGCTGTTAGGAGGAATAATCCCGGGAATCTTAATGGGGTTGGTGTTGATGTTGATCGTTTATTACCTGGCTATCAGGAGAGGATATCCAAGACTGCCTAAGCAAAATTTCGGAACAGTCTTTCTGAAATTTAAAAAGACTTTTCCTGCACTGCTCACTCCGTTTATTCTGGTCGGGGGAATTGTTTCAGGTGTTTTTACTCCAACGGAAGCTGCTGTCATAGCCTGTATGTATGCCTTTGTTCTCTCTGTCTTTTTTTATCGGGCATTCGGGATAAAGAAGCTCTTCAGGATTTTTATTCAGGTCGGAGCCAATACAGGGGGGTTGCTTTTTGTCCTGTCAGCTGCCCGGGGGTTCGGATTGCTGGCTACAAGGACCCAGGTGCCGCAAAAGCTCCTTGGCTTCATAAACAACCTGACCACCACTCCGGAAGTGACTATGTTTATAATTGTTGGTGTCCTGATTCTTCTGGGCATGATTATGGAAGACGTTTCCCTGCTGGTAATCATGGGGCCGCTTTTACTTCCCGTAGTTCTTTCCATGGGGATTGATCCGGTTTATTTTGGAGTGATTCTGGTCTTCACCCTGCAACTTGCCATGATTACTCCGCCTGTAGGTATGGGATTCTATATTACCATCCACTATGCAGATATTGATATCTGGACGTATAGTAAAGAGATTGTCATTTTCTTTCTCAGTCTTGTGGCAGTGGTTATTTTGATGGTCCTTTTTCCGCGTATCATTACCTGGGCGCCGGATTTGGTTTTTGGAACTTTTTAAAATGATATCGAGGTTAAAAAATGTTTGAGAAAATATTGTTTCCCACAGATTTTTCCACTATGGCTGCGAAAGCCTTTGACTATGTCAAAAAGCTCAAGCAAGCCGGGACAAAAGAAGTCGTGCTTTTAAACGTCATCAACCAGCGGATGATTGATTCCATTGGGCTTATCTGCAGCTCACACTATGCATTTGATGAGGCAACAGGGGCATATGTCGGAGATGTCGAAGAAATCTTAGATAAAATCATGCAGGAAAGAATACAAAAAACAAATAAGTTGAAATCAGAACTTGAGGAATGCGGTTTGCAAGTTAAAGTACTCATTAAAAAAGGTTTCCCGATAAGTGAATTGCTTGCTATTGAAAAAGAAGAAAAAGTTTCCGCTATTGTAATTGGATCTCATGGTCGCAAAAACTTACCCAAAATTTTTCTTGGAGACGTTTCGGAAAAAGTAATCAGACGATGTAAATCGCCTGTGTTGGTGATCAAAAGGTGATTTAACACTCAAATTTTGAATTTTCAAATTCATCTTGGATTCGTGTTTGTTTAGTTTAGAAGAGGGTATCTTCTATATTAGCATAATAGACGATTTTATTCTTATCAGAGCCGTAAAAAAAATCAAAGGAGAGTGATTCCAAATGGTTGAGTTAAAAAAAAAATATACCTTCCTTCAGCAGGGGGCAGAACGTCAGGCCGCAGCGAACAATGGGATACCGGACAGGGTGCCTATTATAGCCCAGATGCCTGAATTTGCCAGAAAAGAGCTTGGGTTGGGACCCCGGGAATTTTATTCCAGCCCGGAGCTGATAGCAGCAGGGACATTGGAAATAATGGAAAGATATGGTATTGACAGCCCGTATTTAGATTTTGATGTCTATAATATTGAACCCGAAGGCCTGGGCATGGAGATTTTCTGGAGCGATGACTCCCTTCCGGATCTAAACTATGCAAAACCGATTATTGCGGATAAAGATGACCTGCAAAAGATTAAGACCCCGGATTTTGATTCCGTCGGACGTTTTTCGCATGTATTGGAAATGTATCATCAATATGAAAAACTGACCGGCGGTGTATTACCGCCTTTCAGGTGTTCTGCTCCGTTTACTTTGGCCGCCAATATTCGAGGCGCCAGTAACCTGCTGGTGGATATTTATATTAAACCTGATTTTGTTAGAGAATTGCTGGGTCGAGTCACTGAAGAAGTCCTTGCACCCTGGCTGTTACGGGTTAAAAAAGAATTTCCCAATTTAAAAGAAATAGGAGCCGATGATGCCTTCGGTTCTCTGCCCATTGTCAGTCCGGATATTATGCGGGACTGGGTCATGCCTCCTGTCCTCAAACTCAGGGAGCTTGTGGGGCCTGAAGTTTATGTGCCCAACTGGGTGGGGGAGCGTTTTCTGTCCAACCCGGAGGTCATGCTGGACATGAAAAGACAGGTGTGTCAAAACTTCATTCGAGTTCAGGACCCGGATGTGGAAAAACTTAAACCCGATATGTTTAAAGAATATGCGAACAAACATAATATCAATCTCTGTCTTGGAGTAGGGGCAACTTTTCTGGACAGTGCCTCTCCTGTAGAAGTGAAAGAGCGGGTTAAAAATTATTTACAGATAGGGGCTCCGGGTGGAAGGCTGACGCTCTACCTGTGTTCCCTGTCCACAGCCACATCGCCGGAAAACGTTCGTGCTGCCGTCAGGGCTGTCAGGAAGTATGGGACCTATAGCAAATAGAACAGATAGAAAATGTTTTTGTAAGGGTAGTATGGGAATTTTGAATGACAATATATGAAAGATAATCTTCACCGTGGAATGGATATCGCATATTAGATTTACTAAATATTTTTAACAAGTATTAGGAAATAAAAATGGTTGATTTTAACTCAATGACAGAGGCTTTAGTGGCTTGCGACACTAATAAAATAGTTGCACTTGTAAAAACAGCCTTATCCGAGAATGTGGCCCCTGCTGACATTTTAAATCAAGGACTAATCGCTGGTATGGATATTGTCGGAGAAAAGATGGAAAGTGGCACCATGTTTATCCCAGAAGTTTTGATGGCAGCTAGAGCAATGGGCGAGTGTGTTGGTATCCTTAAACCCCTTCTTGGGGAAGGCGAATCTGTCAGTAACGGCAATGTAATTATCGGAACTGTAAAAGGCGATCTGCATGACATTGGTAAAAACCTTGTAGCCATGATGATGGAAAGTGCGGGCATGGAAGTACACAACCTTGGCGTAGATATTTCTCCCGAGAATTTTGTGGTCCAAATAAAGAAAAAAAATGCCCAGGTTGTCTGTTTATCGGCCCTATTGACAACCACCATGCCCATGATGAAACAAACCGTTGATGCCATCGTGGAATCCGGCCTGAGAGACCGAGTCAAAATCTTGGTGGGGGGTGCCCCCGTTACCCAAGCCTTTGCCGATGAAATCGGAGCTGATGGATTTGCAGCCGATGCGGGGGCTGCTTCTAAGCTTGCCAAGTCTCTTGTAAACTAAGGAGGGAGAATTCCGGGGACACGAGGAGAATTCCGGCGAATTCCGGGGACACGAATTCCGGGGACACGCAACAAACACCCATGCCCTGGCGGGCACAACAAAATATGAAAGATTACCATGAAGAACATGAAGTTTTTCATATACTTGATCGAATCGTTGATGATCCACTGCTATGGAGAGAACGTACTGGTGGTTACCGGAGGGTCAATTGCCCCATATTTCCGTTTTATATCCCATGCTATTTGGGTATTTAGTGGTAAGTCTTCATTTGGTCAGGTAGGAGAAAGGCCATCGTTGCTACTTGACTAATTTTGCATTTGATTTAAGATGTAAACCCATGAACCTCAACCAGCTCAAACTTTTTTATCTCGCAGTTAAGCACAAAAACCTGAGTCATGCTGCAACGGAATTAAATATTACCCAGCCAGCTGTTTCAAAAGGTATCTAGCGACTTCAGGAATATTATGAAGTGCCCATTGTTCATACCCTGGGCAAAAATATGGAATTGACCCCGGCAGGTGACAATCTCTTCCAAATTGCAAAAAAAATATTTGACCTTGAAAAATTGGCAGATGACTGCATGGCAGACTTTCAAAGTGAAAATTTAAAGCACCTTAAAATTAATGCTTCTGAAAGTTTTGGGGCATATTATCTCCCGGAATTCATAAATCAGTTTAACCTTAAA
>JAQICW010000757.1 GCA_027858355.1 Desulfobacula sp. | reverse complement strand
TGTCTCACGGGTATGGGACTTAAGTTTTCAAGCCTGGTAATTGACTTGAGTTATGGTATAGAGGTCCTTGCCATTCTCCTGATCGGCGGCGCTTCCCTGGTGCTTGGCATGGGACTTCCCGTCACGGCAAGCTATATTGTCCTGGCCACATTGGCAGGACCGGCCCTGCTGGATATGGGAATTCCCATCATGGTCGCCCATATGATCGTGTTCTGGTATTCCCAGGATGCCAATGTAACACCTCCTGTCAGTCTTGCCAGTTTTGCCGGAGCAGGAATTGCAAAGGCCAATCCCATGAAAACCGCCTTTACCTCCTGGAAACTGGCCAAGGGATTATATATCATCCCCATCATCATGGCATACAGACCGCTTTTAGGTATGGGGGATAATTATGAACTGTTCCACTGGGAAGTGATTTTAACCATGATCACCACGACCCTGGGCCTGTTTTCATTTGCATCGGCGATAGAAAGATATTTTTTAAGAAAAGCCACACTTGTTGAAACCCTTCTTTTCTGGCTGGCAGCAATCGGGCTTTTCTGGCCTGAATACTGGGCAGATATTGCAGGTCTTATAGCATTGATAATTGTCTGCTCACTCCAGAAATTTTATTCGCCAACCACCACACCACAGGCATGACCAATGACAAACAGCTTAAATAAGGTAATACCCCTTAAACAGGCCATTGAACAATATGTAAAAAATGGCTCCCATATATCCATAGGGGGTTTTACATTAAACCGGAACCCCATGGCAGCTGTTTATGAAATTATCAGGCAGAACATTAAAAATCTGCATTTATATGCCCACTCAAACGGTACAGGCCTGGATGAGCTCATTGGAGCAGGCTGTATTTCAAAGCTGGAAATCGCATACGCCGGGAACGGGAAAGCTGCACCCACCTGTATCCGGTTTGCCCGAGCTGTTCAGAACAATGAAATATTATTTGAAGATTATTCAAATTATATGATGAGCCTGAGGTTTATGGCCGGGGCCATGGGACTGCCTTTTTTGCCCACACTTTCAGGACTTGGCACTGATATCCTGACAAAATGGGGATTTTCCCAATCCATGCGAAAAGCTGACCCCAAAATTGTGGATGATAAACTCATAGTATTAGACAATCCTTTTGGAAGCTGGACAGGTGCCTCTAAAGTGGTGCTGGTGCCGGCCATCAACCCGGACATTACCATCATTCATGTTCAAAAAGCCGATGCCATGGGTACCTGTAGTATTCAAGGACTTACATTTGCTGACATCGAACAGGTAAAAGCATCAAAACAGGTTATTGTCACCTGCGAAAAACTGGTCGAGAAAGAAGAATTAAGACAGAATCCTGACTTGAATCAGATTCCCTTTATCCATGTGTCAGCCGTGTGCCATGTTCCTTTAGGTGCTTATCCCACTGCAGTTTTTGGCCATTATGACTATGATTCTCAGTATTTGCGCAGATTTGCAATTGCAGCAAAAGATCAAGATAAAAATCAGGCAAAAAATCAGGACAAATTTAAAAAATACCAGGATAAATATATTTATGGTGTTAAAGACCATGAAGCATTTTTAAACATTGTTGGCCAGGAGAGAATTGATGCGATTAAGGCAGATCCGAGAACGGGTTATTCCGTTAATATGAAAAGGGATTAATATGAAAAATATTCAACCCTATACCCCCAAAGAAATCATGACCATTATGGCGGCAAGGGAAATAAAAAACGGGGATATTGTATTCAGCGGTACTGGGATTTCAATGCTGGCAGCCATGGCAGCCAAGAACATCAATGCTCCGGACAGTGTGATTTTTTTTGAAACAGGGGCCATAGATTCCCTTTTGGAAGAATTGCCCTTTGCCGTTGCAGATCCACGAATCATGTACTGGGCTGCTTCAAATTCCAGGCTGACAGATTCCTTTGCCACCATGCAGAATCCGATAACAGGAGAAAAGGTCATTGCCATACTGGGAGCTGCCCAGATAGATATACATGGAAATCTGAACACAACCTGTATCGGGGACTATTTTTCTCCTGAAATTCGTTTCTCAGGAAGCGGGGGAGGGTGTGATGTGGCCAGTTTTGTTCCCCGGTGCATTGCATTTATGCAGCATGAAAAACGCAAGTTTGTAAAAAAACTTGATTATCTAACAAGTCCAGGACAACTTGGGGGGAAAAACAGCAGGCAGGCGGCAGGGCTTCGACCTGGCGGTGTCAGTGCAGTGGTAACCAATCTTGGTGTGATGCGGTTTGATAAAGAAACGGGCAAAATGTATCTGGATAAATTTTATTCAGGCATCACACCTGAAAAAATTCTTGAAAACACGGAATTTACCATGGATGTTTCAAAGGCAACCATGGCTGACCCTCCGACAGAAACAGAATTGAAAATCCTGCGGGAGGAGTGCGATCCCCAACGTCTGATACTTGGCTGATTGAAATATAAGCAAGATCCAAATAGTTTTTAGACACAATGAAGATCTTTTCAAAAAAACAAAAAAGCCCCTGAACAATACATTGTTCAGGGGCCTTTATTTTTTCAAGTCATACGACGACTTTTTTTTTACGCAAATAAAACGGTTTACTAAACCACGGTTACATTTGCTGCTGAAGGCCCTTTTTGTCCTTCCTCAATGTCGAATGAAACACGGTCTCCCTCATTGAGGGATTTAAAACCTGTTGTATTAATGCCTGAGTGATGAACAAAGACATCTTTTCCGCCGTCTTCCTGTTCGATAAATCCAAAACCTTTTGAGTCGTTAAACCATTTTACTGTACCATTAGCCATGTTGGCAATCTCCTAATAAAAAATAAAAAATACTAGCTTCTAACTTTGGGGGGTAAACCGCATTTGAATGTTGGGGATATACACCTTAAGGAGGAAACATTCGCGCGTCACTTATATCAGCGCAACTTTTTTCATAATATAGTAAAATAAATAAATGTCAAGCATTATTAATTTTTTTATTTTCTTAAAAGGATTTAACTCTATCATTTTAAAAGGAAAAGACACTATATCACAGGAATAGTGTCGGTTTTTGTTTTATCTGAAATGCTCAGGGTTAATATTAAACCGTTTAATGATCTGCTGCAGGGCCTGGCGGTCCATATGACATTGTTTGGCCGCCTGGGTGATATTGCCGTTGTTCACGGAAAGCCTGGCTCCTATATAATCGTGATTAAACTCATGGAGTATTTTTTCTTTTGCTTCCTTGTACGGCAAGGCAGCAATGGAGTCGCTGTCAAACCCTGTAAAACTGCTTTTTTTGCGGCTTACATCTTTCAGGGAGAAGTCAGACAGTTCAATTATATTTTCTTTTGAATAAAGAATTCCCTGGACAAGAATATTTTCAAGTTCCCTTACATTTCCAGGCCATGGCTGTTTCATTAAAAGATCCATCACGTCCCGGGAGATACTTTTGGGTTCTTTTTTCAGCTTTTCGCAGTGTTTTGTCACAAGGTGTTCGGCAAGGATGGGGATATCCGTAATTCTGTCTCTTAGTGGTGGCAGCTCAATGGGAAGGACATTCAGCCGGTAAAAAAAATCCTCTCGGAACTCATGGTCAGCAATCTTCTGTTTAAGGTTCCTGTTGGTGGAAGCAATAATTCGTACATCCACTTTTATGACTTTTGTGTCTCCCAGGGGCTTTACTTCTTTTTCCTGGAGAACTCTCAATAATTTTGTCTGGATGGAAGTCCCGATATCCCCGATTTCGTCCAGAAAAATGGTTCCCTTGTCTGCCTCCTGAATAAGCCCGTCCTTGTCTCTGGCGGCATTGGTAAAAGCCCCTTTTTTATATCCAAATAATTCACTTTCAAGTATATTTTCAGGAATGGTGGGGCAGCTGACGGGAATAAAGGATTGGTTTTTTCTCGGGCTCAAGGCGTGAATGGATCTTGCAGTCAGATCTTTTCCAGTTCCCGATTCCCCTGTTATCAACACTGTGATATCACTTGATGCAACCAGATTGATCTTGTCATACACCCTTTGCATGGGGTCGCTTTTTCCAATCAATTGAGAAGGGCTGATTTCTTTTTCCTTTAAAAGACGTTTATTTTCTTTTAGCAGAAGGCTTCTTTCAAGGGCTTTTTGAATTTTAAAAATGATTTCGTCCTGGTCAAATGGCTTGGCAATAAAATCATAGGCCCCTTTTTTTATAGCCTTTACAGCAGACTCGATATTCCCAAAAGCTGTCAGCATGACCACAGTCAAATCAGGATAATTTGTCCTGATATGCCCAAGCAGTTCAAATCCGTCCATACCCGGCATCCTGATATCACAAATAACCAGATCAAAATGTTCCTGCTCAAGGACCGACAGGGCCATTTTTGCAGAGAATGCCATGGAAACGCTGCAATTAATTTCAGGCTCAAGGGTTCTTTGTAAGAGCCTTGTCATATCCTTTTCATCATCAACCGCAAGTATGTTTGCTTTCATCTATATACCCCGCTCACACCTTTAAGTTTGAATCATCCGCAGGAAGGCTTATGGTAAAAACAGTGCCTTTTTCTTCACTGCTTTCTACATGAATATCTCCCTGATGCCGTTTAATAATACCATATCCCACGGACAGACCAAGTCCTGTGCCCTGACCAACGGGTTTTGTGGTGAAAAAAGGATCAAAAATTCTGGATAAATTCTTTTTTTCAACCCCTTTCCCATTATCTTTCACCATGATCAGGATTTTGTCCTGCTCTGTTTTATGGGTGGCAATACCAATTTTGCCTTTTCCTTCAACAGCATGACAGGCATTAATGAGCAGGTTTACAATCACCTGGGCCAGTTCCTGTTCATTGCCAAGAATATTGAGCCTGTCCCCTGTATGTGGATTCAAGGTCATTTCAATATTTTTGAAATTCGTATGATTGGATAAAAATTTAATTACGCCGTCTACCACCTTATTGATATCAACAATACCCATTTTAGATGATCCTTTTCGCGAAAAGGAAAGAAGATCTGACACAACGGTTTTGCAATTCTGCACATGTTATTCTATGATTTTTAAATCATCTTTGTGTTCAGGCTCCTCTTTTAACAAAAGCTGGGTGTAACCGAGAATAATCCCTAAAGGGTTGTTTATTTCATGGGC
>JAQICW010000752.1 GCA_027858355.1 Desulfobacula sp. | reverse complement strand
GGTTTTGTCTTAAGATAGTAGCGGATACCATTTACAGACTCTGCCCTGGCATTGCGCCTTTCCATTGCAGAGCAGTCGCCAAATCGGCTTGAAGAAGGGAAAAACAACAGCTTATCCTGAAAAAAATAGAGCGCAACCAGAACAAGGGCATAAAACACAATACCAAAGCTGATGATCTGTATGAATAATTTCATTGTTATACCGATTTAACCGATCAATCCAAATAGACGTTATTATTAATCACCATGTAAGACATAAAGATAGTGACTTCACATAAAATAGTATGGCATAAAAAAGCGATATTGACAATTTGGATGTAAAAAAATCAGTCAGCTTTTACAGCAATGGTCTTTTTTTAAGCAAAACATTCCCCGTCCTGAACCTTGATATTTCTTGTTGCATAGGCTCCCATCTCTGAGTTATGGGTAACCACAATGATGGTATGCCCTTCGTCATTCAAAGATTGTAGCAACATCATGATTTCATTGGCTGTTTTTGAATCCAGATTTCCAGTAGGCTCATCAGCCAGTATAATAGGGGGTTTGTTTACAAGGGCCCTTGCAATGGCCACCCTCTCCTGCTCTCCGCCTGACAGCTGATCCGGCAGCCGGTGTGCTTTGGTCTCAAGTCCCACCCGTTGGATCACCTCTAAAGCCATCTGGTTTTTGATCTTTTTTTTCTGCCCTGTAACTGCCATGGGAAGTTTGACGTTTTCCAGCACTGTCAGGTAGGGAATGAGCTGAAAAGACTGAAAAATGAATCCAATATATTCGCTCCTGAAATCAGCCCGCTGTTCACCACTTAAAGAATAGAGATCAAGGGAATCCACAAGAACTTTTCCCCGGGTCGGGTGATTGAGTGCACCCATTATGGACAACAATGTACTCTTACCAGAGCCGGACTGTCCCATAATGGCGATAAACTCTTCATCATCAATAAAAAATCCCATGTGTTTAATGGCATCCACTTTAGTGTCACCACTTTGATATGTTTTTTTTAATCCTTGAATTTCGATTAAATGATTAACCTGTGTCATTTTTATTCTCTTCCTATTTTAAAGTGATCTTAATGCTTCGCTTGGATCCATGTTACTGGCTTTAAACGCAGGGTAAAGACTTGCCAGAAGACTTAGGGCCACGGCCATGAGTATGGAGACAATCCCAAGATTTGTATTGATTCCGGCAAACACCCCATCTTTCATCACTAGAGGAATAATACCATAAGCAATCAGATTTCCGATAACAAATCCCAGGATACCGCCAATGATACCCAGCAACAGGGCTTCCAGCAAGATAATCTGCATGACATGCCCTCTTCTGAACCCGATGGCCCTGAAAATTCCGATTTCCCTGGTTCTTTCGTTTACGGATCCCATCATGGTGACCAGAACAAGCAATGAGCCAATGAGAATCACAATAATGGATATACCCAGGCTGAAAGATCTAAACATGTCAATGGACTGCATTTTAGACATGACTGCCTGCTTCATGGCTGTAACTTTTGCATTGGGAAATTTCTCTGCAATCTGCAATGTCATTTCCGAAATAGGACATCCCTGGCAAAAGGCCGAGATTTCAACCATTGAAAGCTTACCCTCTTTTCCTAAGAGTTTCTGACTGGCACCCAAGCTTGCAATAATGGCATCATCCTCTGAAGCACCAGTGGGTTTTAAAATCGTTGCCACTTTAAAGGATGTTCCAGAAAGACTTATGGTATCACCCTGTTTAAATCCCAGCAAGGTTGCTACCTGAGACCCAAGCATTACCTCATCTTCTTTTTCAGGAAATGCTCCGCTGGTTTTATGCCACCATGTTTTCAAGGCAAGCTCTTCTTCAAATAATACTCCCATTAACAGGACATTTTTATCATTTACCATCACAGGACCAAGGACTTTCGGGGCAATGATGGAAAGATTTTTATAATTTTTTATGGTTTTGATGCCTGCAAGCTTTTCCTGATCAAATTCCCGGACCTGGTAACTTACGCCGCCCACATCAATACCACCGTAATTGAGTGACAGATTTTCACTTTTCGGAACCATGACAATATTGGCTCCAAACTGGTTGAGCCTCTCCTCAATATTTTTGGTCATGCTTTCCGTGATGGAAAGAAGGGTTACCACCGTTGAAATGCCAATCACAAGGCCTAGTACCAGAAAAAGCATTTTACCTTTTCTACGTTTAATATTCCCAAAAGAGATATTATGAAGTTTCAAGTTCTTTCTCCTCTTTTTTCATTGTATTCTGATGCTGACGATGGTTGACCTGATTGAGCAGGGTAACATTCAAATCATGCTTATCAAACTGAGCTGTGATGCTGGAAATTTTGACCACGCGCCGATCAAAGGTAATAACAAGGCGTGTCGTATGCTCGTCTTTAACAGTGTTTTTCACCCCTTGGATGGCGCTTATTCCCGTAATTACATCTGTAGGCCATTTAGACCCTGATTCCAGTTTAAAAATCGCATCATCCAGATGGCGTGTGGTCATATAAGAAATCGTCTGGGGAATAGTCACAACACTCAGTCCAACGATAATTACCAGGGATACCACCATTGCAATAGTGCCAAATCCCATGCCTCTTTTTCTGATTCCAAGAACTTTCTCTCTTTTTTCCCGATATTTTTCCGGATCATATGCCATTTGAACACCTTTTCTCTGCATTATTTATACTTGCAATACCATGCATTGCTATTAATATCCTTCATGGAAATCACAAGATTATCCCCTTCTACCACACGTTTTAACGGGGCTGGGTTGCATCCGCCTTTGATTTCATTGATCCTGTCTGTGGCAAACCTTCTGCCGCAATTAGTGCAGACCATGACATTGTCTTCCTGTACATATCCTTTGCCGGAACGATAGCAGACATCGCAGGAATCAATGGCTGCACGGATCACACCATCCTCACTTTGAACCAGAAAAAAATCTACTATGGTCCCGTCATTTGACTTTGTCTTAAAGTAATGGGCCTTGCCATCATTGACTTGATTAATGGGAATATACACATTCCCGTCTTTGGGCTCCATGGTTTTAAATTTACTCCCAAAGAGTGCATAGGCGTTTGAACCTGCTAAAAGCAGTATACTGAGTATTGTAATGCTGATAAAACCATTCTGAAATAATTTCATAATTTCTTTTCCTTCTATGTTAAAGATCTTGTGTTGGTTGAGACCCGCCCGGCTGGGGACAGCACGAGCCGTAAGACGAGGGCTCCTTTCCGGATGAACCTTGATTGCCACTGCTGAGACCTGGGTATCCACCGCCACAACTGCCGCCACCGGATATAAACCCGGTTCTCTTGGATTCAAGATATGCAAAGGATTCTTTTTTTGAAATGGCTTCAACCGTTTCCAGTTTTCCCGGATACCCTACCTCAATAAGCTTCTGGGATATTTTCTCAGCCGTCAGCGGTTCGGTAAAATCAATGGCAATCAATTTCCTGAACAAATTGGCTCCCATGCCTGAATACCCTTCCAAAGGCGTAAGCCCTGCATTGATTGTGGAAAAGCATCCCCCACAGGACAGGCTGTCTATTTTCACAACAGCACGGCTCAACTCCTGGGCCTGGGGTTTTTCAGCTATACCGATACCTGCCATTAAAACCAGAACCAATCCGGCAAATCCTAAAATGATATAATTTCTTTTTTTCACATTATCCTCCCATCTTTTAAATATTTTTAACCCTCTTGTTCCAGATATATTTCAAGACCTGTACCAAGGATTCAATTTAATGGGATTAAATGCTAACAATCTGAAAAGACAGGGAAATTATTTGATTATGAACAAGGTGGGTTCAACAACTAAAGAAAGAAATTACAGACTATTCCACATATAGGTGTAGGATAGTCTACA
>JAQICW010000711.1 GCA_027858355.1 Desulfobacula sp. | reverse complement strand
CTTCAGATCGTCAATCGTTCTCACTGGAACTTTGGTAATCAAACCCATGGACGCCACACCAAGCGGAGCGATATAACGGACACCATGTTTCTGGGTTGCTTCCCGCATCAGCTCCAGCCACCCGTATTTTTCATACACGTCGGAAGCCTCCTGGGGCGTACTCCAACCAAAGGGAAGCCATTCAGCGTTTACTTCAGGTACAAATCCGGCAAAATAAAGCATACTGCCCGAATATCCGTCAATCATACCTGTTTTTACGGACTCAAACGCCTCTTTGGTCTTGACCAGCTGGCCCGGCCAGAAGACTTTAATATCCACCTCGCCTTTAGTTAGTTCTTTGACGCGCTTTGCAAAAAAAATGGTACTCTGACCCACATACGCGGTTTCTGGATAAGCACACTGGATAGTCAGTTTTTTGGGTTTAGCGATCCCGGCCTGCGGCCACGCCATCATGACGCAAACAATCATCCCGATAATAAGTCCTGAAAATTTCTTCATACGATACCTCCCTTTATGATTAAAATTTGTACTTGCTGCCCAACCATTGGGCCGTTTATCCATACAAAAACTTAAAAAATGATCCTAAAACGCATTATTTTCAATATCCACAATTATAATAAATATCCATAGCTTCAGAAACATTTTTCCAGCTGAAAGGAAGCCATTCTCCATTTACTTCAGGAAGAACGCCTGAATTATTGCCTGAGAAAAACTATTCCTTTGTTTTTTTCTTTTATTGAGGTATATGAAATCAGCCCCAATTCCTTTGCTTTTTTGAATAATTCTTCTCTAAAATCAGGATGGGCAATTGAAATAAGAGCCTCTGCCCGGCTGCTGTTACTTAGCCCTCTTAAATTCACCACACCCCACTCTGTAGCCACATATTGTGTAAGTGTTCTTGGAACAGTTATATTGAAACCCTTTTCTAATAAAGGAAGTATCCTTGAGGTGTCTTTGTAGGTGGAATACAGCGCAAGGACACTGATCCCTTTTTGATCCTGAGACAACAAAGTACCCATAACAAAATCTAATTGTCCGCCTGATCCACTTATTTGGTAAGGTCTGCCATTGAATACCATCTGCTCTGAAGCGACCTGTCCGGTTAAATCTACATTTATAACACTGTTTAAGGAAAACATGTTTGGTTGCTGAGAAATGATCAAAGGGTTATTGGTATAATCGACAGGGTAAAGGGAAAACGCAGCATTCTGATTTGCATAATTGTATAAGTCTCTATCCCCAAGGCAAAAGGTAAATACGGTCTTAAACCTGTCTGCTTTTTTCTCACTGTTTGTTACAACCCCTTGCTCTATCAAATCAACCATTTTAGAGGTAAGCATTTCAGTATGCAGTCCACAATTCTTTATTCCAGAAGAAGCTATTGAATCAAGAACAGCATTTGGCAAGCCTCCAATTCCTATCTGAAGTGTGGAACCATCTTTGATTAATCCTGAGTTCAAAATATTTTCTGCTATCATTTTGTCTTCGGGTTTAGATTCTATTTCAGGTAAACAAAAGGTCTTAAATTCATTATCTTCTACAATGTAATCCACAGAATCAAAGTGCAGGTTTTCTTCATATCCTCCATTAATCGCAGGCATATCTTTTCTTACAATCACCACTATTTTATCTGATACATCTGCAATTGCTCTGTTATGTCCGCTGGTCAGGCCAAAATTGAAATATCCTTTATCATCCATGGGAGAGGTAACAATAAAGAAAAAATCAAAATGGTGTTTTTCCCGATAGATCATTGGAGCGGTGTGCCATGTTTCCGGTATATAAACACCAATACCGCGCTGTTTTGATACATGCCTTACAGAACTCAACAAAAACCCGCTGTACCACTTAAAGACTTTTCCTTCGGGATCTGCTTCACAGATTTTATATTTTATTGTGTCTATATAGGTAACAACTCTAATATCTTCTAATTCCTTTACCCGATCTGCAAGATATTTATCTATAATTGCTGCTATATTAGCCGCACCTCCAAGGTGAATATGATTACCCGATTTTACCAAACCAGCTGCTTCTTTTCCGGAAATCAGTTTGCTTTCATATCTTTCTGCAAAAGTTGTTCCCATTACAGTTGCCCTTCCCCCCTAAGTATTTTTAATACATAATAACCAATCTGATTCTTTCTTTAGCTACCTGCCCTTGAATTGAGGTTTTCGCTTTTCCATAAAGGCCTTGAAACCTTCATTGCGGTCTTCTGTGCTACGAACTGCGGTACTTCCCAAGGATTCAATCTCAAGGCCTTTTTCAAGACCGTCATACAACCCTGCGGAAAAAACATCCAGCACCCACTGCACTGCTATGGGAGGACGATTTGCCAGTTTTTCAGCAAATTCAATGGCATCATCCATAAGTGATTCTGAAACGACTTTCCGGTCAATGAGTCCTATTTTTAATGCTTCATCAACATTAATCCTTTTACTGAAAAGAATCATATCAAGAGCTTTAGCTCTTCCCACAATACGGGGAAGACGCTGGGTTCCACCCCATCCCGGAATAATTCCAAGATTCAGCTCTGTGAGGCCAAGTATGGTCTTTGGGTTATCCACCATGATTCTGAAGTGACATGACAGAGCAAGTTCCAGACCACCGCCCAGAGCATGTCCATTAATGACGGCTATGGTGGGTTTTGAAAGCCTGTCTAATTTACGCCATAATTCACGACCCTTGGGACTGATGATGTCTGCATTGGCTGCATCACTGACATCAAAACCTGCAGAAAAACATTTTTTTTTGCCTCCTGTTATAATGACAACCCGGACGTCTGTATCAGTGCTTGCCCTTTCAATGCAATCTTCGAAGTCTTCCATGGTTGCAAGATTCCAGGTGTTGGCCGGCGGGTGGTTTATAGTAATAATGGCTATGTGATTCTTGATTTTATAATTCAGATTCTTGTATGAAAGCATTTTAGTTCTCCTGATAGCATATGATAATTTATCTTTTTCCAGTTATGGTATCTGCAATTACATCTTTTTGCACATGCTGGTTACCTTCAAGGATTTCAGACATCTTTGCGTCTCTATAAAAGCCTTCTACCTCATACTCTTGTACATAACCATATCCGCCTAAAAGCTGGAGTGCATGATCACACACTTTCATAGCAGTCCGAGTTGCAACAAGTTTAGCCATGCTGCATAATTTTGTATTGGTGCTGCCTTTTTCACAAGCCAGGGCTCCCTGCCAGGTCATTAGTCTTGCAGTTTCAATTTCAGTAATCATTTCGGCAAGTTTATGCCGGGTGATTTGAAAATCTATAAGTTTCTGACCAAATTGTTCTCTTTGTTTTACATGTGCAAACGCCCGGTCGAAAGCACCCTGAGCTGTTCCAACAGATAGAGCAGCAATAACCAGACGGCTATGATTAAAAAATTCCATGACCTGAGAGAAGCCCTTATTTTCCTGACCAATGAGATTTTCCAGTGGAATGCGAACATTATTAAATTCAATATTACTGATAAATAAAAGTTTATGACCTAATCTATTACCAACATCAACTGCTGACACTCCCTGACAATCTGCTTCTACAAGCATGGTACTTAAACCCTGCTCAGGATTTCCTGCTTCAGAATCGGTTTTACATAAAACAATATAAAAACCTGCCAAAGGGCCGCCGTTGACAGCAAAGGCTTTTCTCCCATTGATTAACCACGAATTACCATCTTTAATTGCCGTTGTTTGAGAAAGTTCAATGTTATGTCCTATCCCGGGTTCTGTAAAGGCACAACTTGAAAGAATTTCTGCATCCGCCACTTTGGGAAGCCATGTCTTTTTTTGTTTTTCACTGCCATATTGCAGCAATATTTCTGTTCCATGCCCTGCAAGACTCACGCAAGCGCCTACCGTGGAACTTCCAATGGCCAGCTCTTCGGCAATCAAGATTTTTTCAAAGGCACCTAATGCCTCTCCACCGTATTGTTCAGGAAAATGGATGCCTAAAAATCCCAACTCGCTTGCTTTGTTCAAGATTTTTTCAGGATATATTTTGTTTTCAATTAATCCATGAATAATATCTTTTTTAAATTCACCTTTTACAAAATTTTTAACTGCTTTTTTAATCTGTTTTTGTTCTTTATTAAGTTCAAAATTCACATTCGTTCTCCTAATGTGCCCATCAAAATTTTTGCCTGATACCACCCAATTATATAATGCCCATGGCTGGCCGAAGCAGATCTTGTCTTTTTATTTTTTCAAAAGATTTCTTGCAATGATGATTCGTTGAATCTCACTGGTTCCTTCATAAATCCTGTACAATCTGACATCTCTTAAAAGAATTTCTATTTGATTACCGGTCAGACAACCATCCATTTCAAAAATATCTATGGCTTTTTCGGCAATACGACTTGCCATTTCAGTGCAAAACACCTTAACCATAGAAGCTTCGGCTGTAATATTTTCACCATGATCTCTTAATGAGGCTGTATTATAAAGCATTTGTCTTGCTGCATATATTTGGATACCCATGTCTGCCAGATCAAATTGAATTGCCTGAATTTCCTTTTTTTGTACACCTTCTATAATTTTATTCTTTATTTTTTCTATGCAAAGCTCCAAGATTT
>JAQICW010000698.1 GCA_027858355.1 Desulfobacula sp. | reverse complement strand
CATCCGTCTCAAACATCATCATATTCAAAAGCAGAACTCATGAAATCAATTTCCTGCTTGCCTGCGCCGAAACGAAACGCATCTTTATCCCAATCCTTAACTGATCTGACTACATCTTTCACAATTGCTCTGGCTTCTGAAATCTTTATGCCAAATTCATCAATCACTTCCTAGGCAAGTTTTAGAGACGCGGTACGATCATTCTCATTGAGATTGGTTTGCAAATATCTCGCTTTTACATGCAACGGAGTAGGCTCAAGATCATAAATGGGCGATAACCGCCATCCAGCTGGTCCATCATAGAGAAAGCCATGATTTCTTAAATGGTCATCAAGATTTGATATCATAATATTGAACACTATACGCCTCCATAGATTTTTTAAATCCCTTCCTGGACAGGCACCATATTCCATAAGTGATTCAGCTATTTCAAGATAACTTCTCACTTCACCATCAGAAGCACCAAGCATACTCATGGCGGACAAAAACGGAATGCGTATTTGATTTTTAGATCGATCAAACCGGTCTATGAGCAAAACATTTTTCCCCAGTACTTTTTCAAGCCGGAAATCAGGAACAAGAATCCCTGCTTTTTGAGCCATCCGCAATGATAAAAATTCCCATAACTCAACATCCCATTCATCTTTCGGACTTGGGAATTTTGCAATCATCAGTTTATTGCCATCCGAAACAACTGCTTTTGGCCTTGCCCCACCCAAAGAGGATCCCGGTTCAAAGATATCCCGAATATCCTGATCTATTTCTTCCCCTTTAATTATTTTTTCTGATGCGCTCAATAGCCTTCCAAGATAAATCAAAGGCGGAATATGAATATCTGAATATGAAGCCAGAAAAGGCCCCTTCTCTTTTATTGAAAATCGTAATGCGCCCTGCCTTGTCCTGTCATCAACCATAAGCAAATAATCTGAGGCTGTTAGCCGACGGGCCTTGCGGTCTTCTTGCCTTGCTTTCCCCGCCTCCAGGCGATCCATCAAAGTTCTACCCCATCTATCAGGAGCTGAGTCCCCAATAGAACCGAATAGCGTCTTATTTGTGTGATATTTTCCTTCACCCACAACCAATGCCGGTTCAAGTGAAAAACAAGCAGGAGAAGACTGCCATTCAGGAGAGTATTCGAAAGTTGCACTCTCAGAGCCCTTTCGCTCTTTTAACCACAATCGTCCGACAAAATGAGTCTCTCCCGATAAATCCATGTGAACAAATATATTTTTATCCATTTTCAGTCTCTGGCCCGCATGGGTATCCGTTCTTCGTCCAGCATTCGCCCCATACTATCATTTTCTATGCCTGCCAGCCCCATCCACTTTATTCCCAGCCCTACGGCAAATATTACGGCAGCATAATTCCCCATACTCACCCCGGAGTTTCCCTTTTGTATTTTCGCCAATGTTTCCAGACTTATCCCGGCCCTGTCTGCAACCACGCTCATTTTTAAACGCCGCCTGAGACGAGCTTTTTTAAGATCATCGCCAAGTTTTTTTAACCCACTACGAATCGAAACCGGTAATTTCCTTTTCATATTTTAAACCTAAAAAAATAGTTTTAAAAACATTTAATAACAACTATATTAGTTTTTATTTCTTGGGATGTCAAACTGGTTTTTCACAGAATGCGGCAAAGCCACTCCATTTTGACACACAAAAATCAATACAAGTGCGAACATATAAACCGGCGAGCCAAAATTCAACAGGGATAATTCTTCCTCAATTGCAAACCAACGGCAATATTTTCCACAATCACCCATGACTGTTAAAACCTGGATTACGACATATAATCATCGAAAACGATGCCTCCCCCGTTGACAACAAAATACCAGGCCACCGGGGAAAATCTCACAACGGCATAGATTTCGAAACATTCAAAACTATTGTTAAACAAGTGAAACCTCAAATTTAATACCCCATAACCCCTTCTATCTTTTCTAAATGGCACACAAATTGCTCATTTCCAACCATGAAACATTTAAGCTAACCTAATTATTGAAAAGAGGTCATTTTGACAAATCCAAACATTTGCGGACAATGTGATTCAATGAACAGGTCATGCTGTACCCTAAGAGCTGAAAGTAATGAGGGCCTGCCAGCCCCTGTATCAGAACCTGAAGTTGAAAGAATTTTAAGTTTTCTTAAAGACAAAAAAAGGGAATTGCCTCTGGACCACAGAAACAATTCCCCTCAATTTATCAGTCAGATGTCCATCCTTTTTCCGGATATGACAGATTCAGTTCATAAAATTTTCCCTTTAAATGGAACCCATTTTGATCTCAAAACAAATGGGGATTCCTGCATCTTTAAAGAGATTGACGGATGTCTTCTCCCCGACGAAGTCCGACCGCATTTCTGCCGGATTTATCCGTTCTGGTTCTTTGAAGATGAACCGCAAATTTTTGAGGATTCAAACTGTCTGGCTCTTGAAAACTGCCAAACGATTCCTGAAGTATTACTTTCTCTTGGTACAAATACTGAAAAACTAAAACAGATCCATGCACGGATTTATGAAGACTGGGGACTTTCCCGTTCCATTCCACAGGAGAGAAAAAAGATTTTTCTGTAACCAAAGACGGTCCAGACTGTTTTTACATATACCTTTCCAAATCCTTCAATTGTAACTAAAAAACCTGTCAATCAAGGATTTACTATTGAATATAGTAACATTTTCGATCACAAAATAGAAGGGAAAATATCGGAAAATCATATAAAACCCCCGCCAGGATAGCCCATTAGCTTTCCCGATCACGCACGAAGTATGCTAAACACACAATCGTACTATTTTATATTCTTAAAATAATTTATTGTACTCTTTAGCCCATATTCAAGATTAACATCAGGCACCCAGCCAATTTTTTGTTTTGCAAGAGAGATGTCAGGACATCTCCTTCTGGGATCATCAACAGGTAACTTCTGAAAAATAATTTCCGATTTTGACTCTGTTAGGGTTATGATTTTTTCTGCTAACTCCAAAATTGTAAATTCCGTCGGGTTTCCAAGATTAACAGGACCGATAAATTCTTCGCTATTATCCATAAATTTTACAAAACCCCTGATCAGATCATCAACAAAACAGAAAGACCGCGTTTGTGATCCATCTCCATATATTGTAATATCTTTGCCTTCTAATGCCTGAATAATAAAATTTGAAACAACACGTCCGTCATTAGGGTGCATTCTCGGCCCATAGGTATTAAAAATCCGTGCAACTCTGATATTCAGATTATGCTGCTTATGATAATCAAAAAAAAGTGTCTCGGCACATCTTTTTCCTTCATCATAACAAGATCTGGGGCCAATACAATTCACATGCCCAAGGTAACTCTCAGTCTGAGGATGTACATTGGGATCTCCGTAAATTTCTGATGTTGAAGCCTGAAATATTTTAGCTTTAACCCTTTTTGCAAGGCCCAGCATATTTATTGAACCATGGACATTTACTTTGGTTGTCTGAACAGGATCATTTTGATAATGAATAGGCGATGCCGGACATGCAAGATTATAAATTTCATCTACTTCCACAAATAATGGAAACGTAATATCATGCCTGATGATTTCAAAAAAGGGGTCATCCATAAGATGAACTACATTCTGTTTTGAACCCGTATAAAAGTTATCAACACATATAACTTCATTACCCTCTTTCAAGAGATATTCGCACAAGTGCGATCCTAAAAATCCAGCTCCACCGGTCACAAGACATCTTTTTTTCAAATGCATATATCACCTTCCTCAAATATCATTATTTATTATACCCAGGACACTACAAGGCCCACCATCACATCCGGAAAATCTTAGAGGAAGAGCTATCACTTTGTTAAGGTTATCCTTTGGATCCAGTGCCTTCAGAGACAAATCTTCAAACAATAAGATATTATTACTTAAAAATTTTCGATGTACTTTTTTTCCAATTTTACTGAATTTGGGATTAGAAAATGAGATTGAGTCGAGTCCAATCGCTCGTAAATTCGAAAACAATGCAATGATTTGATCCGCAGCCTCGACTCCTAAAATTGGATTATCACTCCAATATGTTTTTTTCTCCCGGAATTTTTCAAACCCGGTCCTAACTAAAATCATCTCCGTTTCTGGTGATACATGGTGGTCAATGTTTAAATCCTCGGGTTGTATGACCTGGTCAGGCAACACATCAATATGAATGACTGTAATTGATGAGAAAATCCATTCTTCAGGTAAAAATTTATCTATACTTTTCCCATCATTGATAAAATGGTACGGAACATCGACATGCGTTCCTGCATGTGCTGGTAAAACAAATAAACTTTCGTTACAGGAATCACCGTTATCTATTGATTTCAATAACTTTATTTCAATGTTTTTTTTACCACCATACAACGGAGTGTGCTCATTTATTACATGTGAAAGCCATACTGTATCCAAACTGGGACCTCCTGTTAAGACAGATAAAGAATTCAAATTAAACAATCAGCTATTTATTATATTCTCCTTTTCTCCAACCAACAATCTACCAATCAATTCAAACCCCTGCATAAATGAGTGATCCATATTTCCGATCTCATATTTCCAGTAACCAAAACGCCCTCTGGAATAAACACTGTTTTTTTCGAGATATGGAATCACTTCAGAAAGAATGTCGTCTCGGTCAAGGGTTGGTACCGGATAAGAATATTTGAGCTCTTTTGCAAAAGTACTCTGGATTTTTTCAGTATCGCTTTCATTTATCAAACCCACTTTTTGATATCCACTAATAATTTTAATAACTTCCTGGTCAATACTGACAGAGGCCTGTGATGAGAATGAGATTTCACCCATCAGTGAAAATGATTTTTTAATATCCGGAACATTGTTGGGTGAATAGTTAGATAAATAAGTTACCCTATAACATGGATTTATGTTTTCCGGGTAATACACCCAGTTTTTATCTGAATCATTTTTTCTTGAAAACCCTAATCCAACTATCAATGTTTTAGTTGAAACAAGCTTTTGTACACTCTTTTCAATGTTAGTCGGTTTATTTTTAATTTTATCTATTAATACATTGATTGGTATTGTAGAAATCAAGTAATCATAACTGCATTCTGAACCATCCTGAAATTCAATTGTTTTTTTTTTCAAATCAATTGTTTTCAACTTTTTAGTCAATTGAATCTTATTCTTAAAGTTCGATGCAATATTTCTGAATATCTCTCCTGTCCCACCTCTTAAAGGAAATTTAAAATATGCATTGGGGCCCCATGCCACATCCTCTTTTTTTAAAATAACATTCTGAAGTGCTTCTTTAAAATCGACAACTGATATACGTTCAGAAATCCAGTCATGGGACATTTGAGTAAGATCAGTGCTCCATACCTTTTCATTGTATGGAATCATGAAGTATTTAGCGATTCCATTACCAAATGTGTTTAAAATCCATTCCTTGAAGTTTGAAGAATTACCCTCAGCAGAACCAATTTTATGAAGATCATATAAACATCCAAATAAGGCTTCATCTGGTAAATAGCGCAGGTTATTCTGAAAAGGATACGGAATCCATTTTTTTAGAAGATAAATCCAGCTCTCTCTTAAATGCTTTACATACTGATCACCCAGTGCTTCTTCTACAACCCTGTCAAATTGTTCATAATGGGAAAAAAGAACATGTCCACCCAAATCCCATGTATAATTATCCTTATCCCTAAAACTAGCAGAAAGCCCACCAACATAAGAATTCTGTTCATACAGTTCCCAGTTATGATAACCCAGATCCTGTAGGCGATAAGCAGCGCCCAACCCTGTTGGTCCAGCACCGATAATGACTATTTTTTTTTCCATATTTTAATGGTTATGTAATCGTATTTTTTGAGGTATTAAATTTTCTTGCAGTTCTTACCAGAGATTTACTTTCTTCAAACAAACGGTTCCAACGTTTAGTGGTATGGTTGCCGGTAAGGCGGTCAGAACCATGATATCTGGATACAGCCAGAACTTTATTGATATGAAACAGGGATTTCCCATTCATAGCAAATCGTAAATACATCTCGTGATCATGAGCAAAGAGTTCCTCTTTATAAAACCCGAGTTCATCATGGAGGGATCTTTTGTAAAGTTTGCAAATTCCACAAAAATACCAATCCAGAAAACTGTTGTCAAAGGAGTAGTCTGGGTAATTAAACTGGTGCATAATCCTGCCAGCATCATCTACGATATTAATATCTGCAAAAACAAAATCAAATTGATTGTCTTCAATTGCTTTTACACAATCTGATACCATGGTGGGATAAAAATAATCATCCGATGCAATGTATGTACAATATTCACCAGTACAAGCTCTAAAACCTTTGTTTAATGCTGCTCCAAGCCCCATGTTTTCTTCATGATGAATGACTTTTATCTCTCTTTTTTTATCATTCGGATACCTTAAATGGTAACAACGTTCAACGCTATCAGTTTCTTCATTGTAATATCTTGCAAAAGAAGTTTCTTCTTCTTTTATGTTTTCAAGATATTGTTCAATTATCTCTTTTGTATTATCCTGAGAACCATCGTTTACAAATATTATTTCAATATTCTGATAATTCTGAAACCATATTGAATCAAGACAAATCGGAAAATATTCTGGTTGATGATATGTGGGTACAACAACAGAAACTTTTGTAATATCACTGGGTTCATTTTCAATCATTGTTAATTCCTTTTACATTCTATTTTGAAATAATCAGAATAAATCGCTACTGTGATGTTTCCAGGATTCAAAAAGAAGCGATGTCTTTTGAGGCTGTACGCCATTAGCGTTTTAATTTCCTGTGAAAAAATACTAACTGAAAAATGAAGCTCATTATTTGAAATCACAATTAGCATGTTGCTCGCACAACAATAACGTTTCGGGCTAAATGTGACTTTTCCGTCTGGCAATAAAAAGTGCTTCAGCCATAACAAAATCGCTTTTCTCATCAATATCTAAGGCTTCCAACGGATCTATAGTGAACATCTGCGGAGTTCTACCAATGCGGTTTCTTTTCGCATTCAGGAAGGAGGTTTTGCTGAACAGGTAAATATTGGAATTCTCCATAAACAAAGGGGGAAGATCCTGTGTCCGCAATAGTTGGTCAGGAGTGTGATTTACCGGCTTCCCAGATTCCCAATATAGGCGGGTTTGCAGTTGGGTGACGGAAAAAAGCGAATCGTGCATCTTCAGTTTGGCTAAATATTCTTCAATAGCCCGGTTGATCGTCTGTGAAGTAATTAGCGGGTTGGTACTATGAGTCTGCACATAGTGTTCACCTTCGTGCCGTTCAAGGTCATTGGCTATAACTGTATTCATAGATACCATGTTGCCGCATATAGCCTCTGGCCTCCAATGGATTATGACTTTTGAGAAGGCTTGCTGTGCCAATTCAGCGATTTTTTCACTGTCGGTATTGATAATTATGTTGTCAATCCACTTGCAGTGATTCAGCACTTCGGCAACATAGAAGAAAAGCGGCTTGCCGCACATCGATCGTAGATTTTTGTTGGGTACCCTTTCGGAATGGCCCTTCATGGGAAGTAAAGCAGTTATACGCATTGTGTTTTACTCCTTAATATGTAGTCTGGAAGCATTCTGTAAGGCAGAAAAATCCGGTATAGACACCACAGACGTACCTTTCGGAAACGGATTGTTCCGTGCCGTTACGCCAAGAAACGCCATAGAAAGACTTCGGGCGGCATCAAAATCGGTCAGGGCATCTCCAATGAATAAGCACCGCTTCGGGTTTAGCCCGTGCCTAAGGCAGATATCCTGCACTATTTCTTGCTTGGTTCGCGGGGAGCCATGCGCTTCCTGAAAAAAATGGAAGAGGCCCCGTTCCTCCACAATGTTGTGCAATTCGTTACTCGGGGTTCCAGACGCCACAAAGCAGGGGATATTGTGCTTCTGCAACGAGCGGAGTGTTTCCAGTACGCCGTCAATGAACGGAGCGTCCAGAACACGGTGAAAAACTCGCTTATTAAAAGAATCACACAACTCAGCCATAAGTTCGTCCGTCATGCAAACATCGAGCAGAGTCTCGTGGTAATAGCGGAACTTTTCGAATCTGGACACGCCGCCGTTAGCAAGGTGGTATGCAACCACCTGCTGCTGAAAATCCTGCCCGTAGTCAGCGTACATATCGGCGAAGGCATCCGTTTTTAAGTCCACTGAATCAAGCACAACCCCATCAAAATCAAAAAAAACCGCCTCCATCTTATTTTTCCTCCATTTCAGTTGATGTGCTTTTACCATTTTTTATCTTCACGCTATGCAACTCATTGATGCAATCTAAAAGACCCTGGCCGAAATCTACAAAAGGGTTATTGACGAGTTTCCGACCGAGCTTAGGAGCAAAGCTATACGGAGTGAGTTTATAATGAGCCGCCCTGTCAGATGGAAGGATTTCCAGTTCAATCCTGTTTCCAAATATTTCCTGGATCATTTCCATCAAATCCCGGTAGCACATTTTTTCCAGACCGGTCAAAATAACATTCTGGTTCTCATATTCGGGTGTCAACACCTCCACACTGCTTTTAGCCGCATCGTAAACATGAATAAATTCACGCTGTTCATCGCCCCTGCCCTTATAGATGATTTTGCCTGTATCCACAGCCTGCTTTAGCAGTGAATATATACTGTTCTTACTATTGGCACGGGGGCCATAAAGCGAGCCGTATCTGAGGCAGGTGTATTTTAAACCATAAAGATCGGAATAGTCCTCGATAAAAGATTCGCAAGCCCGTTTGCTGGTACGATAGAAAGAACCTGATTCGCTGAAAACATAAGCTGAACTCGCAAAAATGAATCGTCTCACCCCGGCTTTGACACAACTGTCGAGCAACTGGACTGTCGCGAGTACGTTGATACTAACCGTATTCACCGGATTGTCGGAGCAATCGGCTATATCAGCAACTCCCGCAAAGTGATAGATAACATCCATTTTTTTAACAACTGCGTCGACCATGTCTTTGTCTAGAATATTACCGACAATCATGCTCTGATCTGCTCTCAAATAAGGAGAGGGTCTTACGTCAAAAATCGAGACTTCATGTCCAGCGTCGCTGAGAGCATCGGCAACGTGACTGCCCAAAAAACCAGAACCACCTGTTACAAGTATTTTCATAAGTTACCAGATTGCTTCGTAAGTGATGCCAAAAGATTCTCCACAGACTGTGTTTCCTGAATAATGCGCCCTTCCTGGGCATATGAACCTATATGGCCTGTTAACACCGCATTTGGATATTTCCGAAGCGGCCCATCATAAGGTTCCTTTTCAAAACAGTCCAACGCTACCCCACCCAATCTGCCTTCAGATAGAGCTGACTCCAGTGCCTGCTCGTCCACCAATCCACCTCGTGCGTAATTGACTAGGAATGCTCCGGGTTTCATAGAACGTAAAACTGTATCATCCACCAGATGATGTGTCTCAGCTAAATATGGAACATGCATACTAACGATTTCAGATTGCGAGAATAAATCTTTAAAACTGACAGATTCTACGCCAGTGGGAATAGCAGCATAGGAGTCGTATCCAAGGATACGGCAACCAAAAGCTGCTAACAACTCGGAAACTCTGGTCCCGATTCTTCCCAACCCTATAATTCCTACTGTTTGGCTAGCAAGAAGATTACCCATGGGCCGCACCCACTTTCCTGCCTGTATTCCCGAACTCGACTGTTGAATTCCCCGAAGCATGCATAAAATGGCTCCCAAAGTAATCTCTGCTACAGCCTGGGTTGGTGCATCTGGTGTATTGGTCACACTAATTCCCATTTCCAGGGCAGCCTTTTTATCCACATTGTCCATGCCTATGCCGCATCGGGCTATAGATAGAAGTCCAGGGCAGGAGGTCATGACTTTACGAGTGAGTGGTTCCACTCCCGCCACAATGCCAATAGGCTGGTATTCTTTAATAATTGCCTCAGCCTCATCTTCACTCAACTTCCGGCCATACGGATTCAAAACAGGTAAGTACCCCGCCTGGCGTAACATAGTTAAGGGCTTTTTATCGAATTTTCCAAAAGACGAAGTCGTGATCAAAATGTTTTCCATCATGAGCCACCACATAAATTCTTCGCTATGGACGCTGCATTTCGAGCACTGGATCCAATAAATATGCTGTCCAATCCATATGCTAGCAAACGATATCCTTGTTTTAATTTTTCATCCAGAATCATAGAATCAGGGTATACAACATGAAAGCCTGGTATGGTATTTCGAACCGCTGAAACCTTATTAACCTGTTCCAGAGCTGAAACAACGTCAGGATGATCGAACTTACCGGGTACTCCAAGAGAACCGGAAAGGTCATAAGGCCCTACAATGAAACCGTCCACGCCTTTCACGTCAAGAATGGCCTCGAGGTTATTCACCGCATCAATATGTTCGATCTGGACAATCACGACACTGTTTTGATTATTCCAGATCTGGTATTCTTCAAAACCAAATCCATATTTTTGTGCCCTTGCAAGACCTACACCTCTGAAACCTTGAGGCGGATATTTTACAGAGGCTACAGCCTGTTTCGCCTCATCAGCAGAATTGACCATAGGAACAATCACACCTGTAGTTCCGGCATCCATCACCCGTTTGATCAGGTTTGGTTGGTTGTGCCCCACGCGCACCAGAGAAGCGACACCCAAAGATTCCACAACACGAATCATATCTTGCGCAATGCCCAATTCGATGACGCTATGCTCCATATCAATGGTCAGCCAGTCGAAACCTGACTGTGCCATGATCTCAGCAGTTACTGTGCTGCCGATAGTTAACCATGAGCCTATCAGGCTTTCACGGTTCTGTATTCGATTTCGTAAATTATTTATCATATTTTTTTTCACCTATCATTGATGGGTAACTTATTTTGCCCTGTTTATCATCGTTTTATAGCTTCGCTTTCAATATTATCTCTTGCGGAAGTTATGGTACAAATGAATGAACAAGTTCAAATCAAGTCAAATGCAGTGACTGTTGTAGCTGAGCAGCCCTGCCAGCCAAGTCACCATCGTCTATTCTATTCATTAACAATGATTTCATCTTTTCATCAAATAACTGAAGCGTTGCATTACATTTTGTGCCACGGATCACTGACAACGCTCGTATGACCAGCCAGTCAGCGAGTATACTCTCTTCAATCCCCAGGCAAATTGCCCGATCCAAACTCTCGTCAGCAATTTTTTTTAACACATCAGATTCTTGTGGGTACTGGTTGCAAATACGCTGGTATGTCCAAAGTATTCCAGCAAAACAGGCCAAATATCTTAGTCCCAACCCCAGAATCAAAGGTTTAGGACACTTTTCAAGTAAATCAAAAATACGTTTATGCAATATGGCATCATATCGCTGCTGGCGAAGTACATTTGATGACATACTTTCGGAATGGCGCCGATAATAGACCTTGCTAAACGGATTTGCCTGAAAGGTCGCCCCCTTTGCAAGTAGTTCACACCAGAACCAATGATCCTCACAGGCCTGGAGTTTTGTATCGAATGTCATTTTTTGCAGGCATTCACGTCTGATCAGAAAGGCATGCGGGGGAGCAATGTTGAAATGACAAAGATGAACATCAAGGTTTTCTGCGAACAAACCCCAGCTTCCATAAGTCACGATCTCACCATTTTCAAATGTCTCAGAAAACAATTCGTTCCGGCAGACCGCAACATCACAAACTTGATTCTTTTCGAGAAATTCTTGCTGCCTGAACAAAGTATCCTCCGCCAACAAATCATCGGAATCAAGAAACAAAACAAAATCTCCACCAGCTTCTCGTAAACCTCTGTTTCTTGCAGCAGAAAGCCCCAGGTTCTCCTGACGGAACACATTGATCCTCCGCCCATATCCAAGCAGGATTTCAGCAGTTTCATCAGTGGAACCATCATCGACAACAATGATTTCAATCTGATCATCTACTTTTTTCTGACGCAAGACACTATCCAAAGTAGAAGGAAGATATCCGGCATAATTAAAAGTGGGAATAATAACTGAAATCATTTTGCTCATGTTATGTACAAGTGATGGTTGGACTTCTCCGTTAGTTACAAGCTATCTAAAGATTGTATCACAACCCTTAGATGTCGAGCGAAAAGAACATTTATGAAGCAACTACCTTAATCATCGTGAAAGGTCAAGCGTAAAGGGTTCTGCTTCTGCCTCTCATGCATAGATGTTTTAGTCGTTATATCATCTTATACGCCGCTTATCCACCGCCTCTCTTTTACCCAAATCCACCGCCTATTTTTTTATAGACCCCTCCGAAGGAATTTTGGGGAATTTTTTTTCTTGGCGAGGGTCGATTTTGGCCGGACGTAGCCTTTTCTTAGCTCAGACCTCTATTA
>JAQICW010000664.1 GCA_027858355.1 Desulfobacula sp. | reverse complement strand
TGTTTCCTTTTAGGAGAAGCAGAATGCTTACTTGAGCCATTTTTTGATAAATTTTTAAAAAAAATCAATAAAAACTCTTTTTTACACGGCCTGGAAAAAAAAATACCCGGTGCCTATGTACCCGCGCTTCACAAGGATAAAAATTCATTTCAAATCAAGGTCCAATACCTTAAAAATCTTGACACAATTACAACAGCCACCAGTATTCTCACCACTGAAACTGCTTTTAAGGATACCTTTCTTATAGAGACCCTTAAAGGCTGCCCCCATGGCTGCAGGTTCTGCAGCGCAGGATTTATTTACAGGCCACCCAGAATTTATCCAGCTGAAAATATTTATACGGCCATGGATACTGCCAAGGGCAAGACAGATAAAATAGGACTGGTCAGTTCAGCTATTGCAGATCATCCCGACATAACAAATATCTGCGACTATGGCTTGAAACACCATTTTAAACTATCTTTTTCATCCCTAAGGGCAGATAAGCTGACCCATGAATTTATCACTGCACTTTCAGCCGCAAAGGTAAAAACAGCAACCATTGCCCCGGAAGCAGGATCAGCAAGGATGCGCAATATTATTAATAAAAACATTGATGAGCAAGATATTCTTTGTGCCGCCCAAAGGCTTGTCAATGCCGGCATCATGAATTTAAAGCTCTATTTTATGATCGGCCTTCCCTTTGAACAGGATCAGGATATTCTGGCCATCGTGGATCTCACAAAAAAAATTAAATCTGTTTTTCTTGAGGCATCAAAAAAACAAAAGAAAATCGGAACCATTACCTTAAGTGTCAACCCCTTTATTCCAAAACCATTCACCCCGTTTCAATGGGCTTCCATGACAGATGAAGCCACATTAAAAAAAAGAGTTGCACTTATCCGTCAAAGCTTAAAAAAAATCGCCAATGTAAAAATCAATGTAGAATCATTGAGAAAAGCAAAAATTCATGCCCTTCTATCCCGTGGAGATCAAAAGGCTGCAGACCTCATCGAATCAGCGTTAAAGAATGGCTGGTCATTTACCATGAAGCAGAACAAAACCTATTGTGATTCAATTATCTATCAGGAAACACCTGTTGATACCCCCCTGCCCTGGGATTTTCTTGACAATCGAGTCAAAAAAGATTTCCTTGCAAAAGAGTTTATAAAATCCAGACAGGAAAAAAAATCACTCCCCTGCCCTATGATTGACTGCACCAAATGTAACACCTGCATATAACTTACAACAACTCTATATCCGAACATCTCTCCTTTTTCCTAAAGGATCCATTTTATTAATGAATCCACAATGGTAATTAAGAATGCGGCAATAAATGTAGTAAAGACACCCTTAATCTCAAAATCTTCTATCAGTTTATCAGTCAGCCAGAGAAGAAATGCATTAATCACAAATTTAAACAAACCAAAGGTAATAATGATAAACGGAAGGGTTAATCCTGGGTGTTTTTTAAATTCTGGAAGGCCAGGACAATAGCAAGTATGGTTAACTATTTAATTAATGCAACTCCCATCTTAAGTTATATCTTGTTCTAATTTCCATTTGTCGATATAGTTGAAAAGAATTATGTTTTTGGGCTGTGACAAGTTTAGGATTAGGTACATTGGTAAAAGAAAAATTGAAATGCTATATTATTGCAGGGCCAAACGGGGCAGGAAAAACGACATTTGCTGAAAAGTTTCTTCCGGTTGAAGCAGAGTGCCTGAATTTTATAAACGCCGATCTAATTGCAAAAGGGATCGCACCTTTTAATCCAGAGAGAGTTGCCTTGGAAGCCGGAAAATTATTTTTGAAAAGAATGAATAGTATTGTTTCAAATAGAGAGTCCTTTGCGTTTGAGACAACATTAAGCGGTTTAAATTATATTGAAAGCATCAAAAACTGGAAAGAAATCGGTTATGAAGTGATTTTATATTTTCTTAGCCTTCCCAATGAAGAAATGGCCATAAAACGTGTTCAATTGCGAGTTGCCCAAGGTGGACACAATGTTCCGGTTGATGTTATTAAAAGAAGATTTCATCGGGGCTGGAAAAATTTTCAAAAGCATTATAAGGACTTGGTAGATGCCTGGGTCATTTTTGACAATTCAGGAAATGTTCCTTTGGTATTGGAGGAAAAAACATGAAAAAAGAATCATATTCAAAGTTAGCATTAAATGCGATGCCTAGGGCATC
>JAQICW010000655.1 GCA_027858355.1 Desulfobacula sp. | reverse complement strand
ATTCCGATAAAACGGTGATCCCTGGCGCAACAATCCTTTTTACCTTTACCGCAAATAAAGCATCTTCCTGTTATGGCTTCATATTCTTTTTCTGCTACAACCAGACGGTATCCACAGGCACATCTGAAAATCTTATTCTTTGATAAACGGGATTTTTGAAAAACCATCATTTGTCGCTGGCAGGACGGGCATGGGACCTGGACAAAGGTTTTCGTGTTGTCAGTAATTGGGAACCAGCCTTTGGATATGGCTGTACGGATTAAAATGCTCTTTTGGTTCATGATGTTGTCTCCTTTGATTGACTGAGGGGGGGGGACGGGGCAAAGATTGATGGTGTTGCTGTGGTCTGACTATTCGCACCCTTCTGGGTTAGGATGCCAGTGGCGGAGAGCTGGAAACCCTTACCAATAGGGTAGGTACCCCTATAATAGAATGACATATACGGCTAAGTGGGCTCAATGCTATGGGTGGATCTGGCCATACTTATGGGTCGATTGGAAGGTCAACCATGATAATGTTTCAGATAGCAATTTCCAGAGCTGGAATCAGAAAGGGTCCCAAATAATATGGATGGGCCAGTAAATTAATGCTCGACCATGATGGGTGTTTGAACCGGCAATAGCAATGGTATTCAACCATAGATAGTAAAATAATATTAATAAAAGAGCAGTGCTATCTCCCATAGAATACACCATCAGAGCTCACTCTTCTAAAACCCAAATACTTTCTCACCTACTTCAAACCCGAAACCAGCACCATCTCAACACAACAAAGAGTTTTCCTATCTGCATGCGTTTCCATCCATTTCATGATCAATCAAATCGAATTTGTTTGAGTTCCAGTTTTAAATCTGATATTGCATTTTAGATCCACGGTTAATTAGCACAGGTTTTCGTCTTTCCCGGAAAAGGAGTCATAGCATGCGAAATAATAATATCCACATTGGTAGATTAAGGTTTTTATATTTGTATACGATCCTTGGCGCAGGGGGATTTGGCTTGGGTATAATTTTCATGCCCGAGTTTATAAGGTCTTTATTGAGAATGCCGGTTCAAGATCCGGTAACATTTGGAATCACAGGTGGTGTGTACTTGGCATTCGGTATATTATCGATTTTTGGTTTGATATCTCCCTTGAAATTTGTACCTGTGCTTCTTCTTCAATTTTTATATAAAACGATATGGTTGTTTGGGGTTATTTTACTGCTATTGTTGAAGGGGCAGCTCGAATTATACGGAATCATAATAACCATAATTTTTTTGACCTATATCATCGCAGATTTATTTTCTATTCCGTTTGGTTACCTGTTTAGAAGCGACTATGAGCGGCGATGAGAATGGCTTTAGCCACCTTTGATTTAGCATTCGTTTCCATCCTTTTCGGATAGGCACTAAAGAGGGTATGGGGGTAAGTGCTCGTGCCGGTTTTCTGGAAAGGCTGATACTGGATGTGTTCTGGGGTAGGTGGATGGGTTGATGGATTCGGGAGTATAGCCTCATCTTGACAAAATTATTACCATAAGTTAATTAATTTCTCGGTACTGTCAATGAGACCCTTTTGGGAGATGTGTAGCGATGAACATTACGATTACGGATGCAAAGCCTGAACATATTAATGAGTGCACAACAACTTTAGCCCAGTCCCAACTCGGTCGCGAGTATTTTGATGACTCGGATGAAATTCACCAACTATTGTTGGAAGGATTGTCAGGTGGGTATCTCTCGGTTGCCTTTGGTGATGGTCCGGACGGTGAACCGGATCAGTTTCTGGGTTTCATGTGGGTCGTCCCCAATGGCGCATTCTACACCTACCCATTCCTCCATCTCATAGCAGTCAAAGAAGAACTTCGCGGACAGGGTATAGGCAGTCAACTTTTCGATCTCCTCGAAGAGTCTGTTTTTGCTGATCATCCCAAGATTTTTTTAGTTGTGGCCGAATTTGACGTCGGGCCTAAAAGGCTTTATGAATCTCGAGGATATGTCCAGGTCGGAACGATCGAAGATCTATACAAAGAAGGCGTGGCCGAACAACTGATGATGAAGGTTAAGGATGGAAATGGTTGATACTTGTAAACGAGACATTTAACACCTTGAAAAATCGAGTGTATCATATCAAACAAAAGGTACTCAATATAATAAATTGACAATCTCATCTATCTCAAACCAACACTCATCTCTCTAAACAAACACAGCATCACCACCCCATTGCCCATGCTGGAATGAACAAGCGGATGCATATGCAGAATGTCTATTTTGATGAGTGTGTTTCTATGTTGATGAGCACTGGGTTTCAATAGAAGGTGCTGTGGGATAAACAGAATGCGAATTGAAAAGTAACACTTCCGGAAAACATCAAAACTAAGGGTTTCCCTGATTGAATGTTGATTCTGGGCTTGTTATAGAAACCAGGGATTAAAATTCCTCAACCTGAAAAAAGGAGGTTTGGTTTCACTCATGGCAAACTTCCATTAAATTCAGGACATATGATATCTACAATAATAAGCAAAGGGTCTGCTATGATTAGAGGAAAAGCTATATTTCGAATATAATTATATCCCCTTCTGATATTTGTATCTAAACCTTTAACCACTTTACAAATTGATTTGATCTTGATAATCACCTGTAGTGAACTATCTGTCTAACAGTTCGTATGCGTTTTAGAATTTGCTCTATTCCTAATGATGGGGATTTACAACATGGCTTCTGAAATCAATATTACAGTCAACAATCCGTCACTCCCTCCTGGAGTTGTAAGAATACAAGACACTGCTAATCTTTGTCACGGTTTGTACGAAGTCGTTGCAAAGCTAATCCAGTTAGAACTTGGATATTCTGTTAAAAAAAGACTGAAGGCTGAACCAACACGACGCGCTTCTATAGTGCTTAATCGAATACGAGAAGGCAGTGGGGTTTTATGTCATGAAGCGTTACCTATAGACGACATAACGGGAACTCTTCCAGCAATATACGCAACCACCGTAATGATTAAGGCAGTCAAACAATATAATGAGATAGGAACCTGGCCAACGACCTTTCCTGTCGGATTGCGAAACAAATGGGGACAATCCTTAGAAACTGCAGTCTATGATGACGCTACAGTAGGTCTTAGTGTTAAAGATAACGGTATCACCATTTCATGCGATTTTGGATATGCGATCAAAGAGGCACTTAAAAAGCCTGAAGAGTTTTCAACTGATTTGTCTGTTGACTGTGTTGGAGACCTTTTAGGTATAAGTATGAAAAATAATACCTTTAATGTTTATACTGACAAAAAAGCCGTAACTGTAATTTTAAATGATGAGCAAGAAAGTATTGTTGATAATTTAAGATGGAAAAGGGTCTTTATTCGTGGTTATCCACTTGATTCACGCTGTAATAAAATAGGTGAATTGTTAGAAATAAGGGAGGCGACAGAAGATGAGGATTATCAGATTCCTTCAGTGATGGATGACCAAGGCCCAGAGTCGATAGAATCATATCAATATGTAAAGCAAAGAGTGTCTGAGTTTGGAGAATACGATGTCCAATGGGATTCTTACAATGCTAAGGCACCATCAAAGCAGGTGCTGAAGTTCGGTCTTACCTTCTACAAAGAAGTCTGTTCTTTTCTTATGCACCATGAAATTGAGATCCCAAGCGTTTTTCTTGTTCCCACACCATCTGGAGGTATCCAGTTTGAATGGATTGTAAGTAACCGTGAACTTGAAATAGAAATACCAACAATTGAAACATTCGAATTCCTTGCTGTTAAAGATGATGATGAATCTGAAGGTGAAGCCTCACGGTGGGATGCCCTTAGACTCGTCCATTGGGTTATTACTGGAGACGAGATATGAGAAACATACCACTGGATCACATCGCTGATGAAGAATGCTTACACAGAAGAGTAAACCCAACATTTGTAAAAGATAGTGGAGAAGTTTCCTCACAGGCATTTACAGATACTAACATGTCCGTCGATAGAGGGCATTATCTGGATGTAGAGCAATCCCTTTTAAATAACGATGGATATGGACTTGTTGGGTTTTATGCTGAAGTTGCAAGGGCACTGAATCAATTAGTAGAAGCTGATCCGATAGCGGAAAATATGGCACATGCGCTTGTCAAAGGAAAAAAAACCAAGTCGATTAAAAGAAAATTAGCCAAACAATCAAATTGGGTTGTCCCAATATAAACTGTATGAAGAGAAGAGAACGAACTTAAATCAGGAAGTATCCCAACAATCAAAAATCCAGGCCGGGGGCTGAAAACAGCAACCAAATCAAAGGTTGTCAGGATTCAAAAGACAGCAGAAAAATAGCCCAAATCCTGTTTGATGCCAGGGATGGGAAAGAATTGTTTACACCGTTTTAAATGGGATGCTTTAAACTGTCATGACATATAATTTTGACCCAGACAAATGGTACGATAATGAATTGTTCATGATGCAGGCAAAGTTGAAAAAAGATGAATTAACACAGGAAGAATATGACCTGGCCGTTTTGGCACTGGATCAGAAAATAGAAGAAATGTGGAAGCGGTTGGATGGGACTTATCAGGTTGGTGGTGGTTGATAGAATGAGGGGATGGTGTGTTGGTGTTGGAAGTGCTGGGAATACAAGGATATTGAGCACTGGGATGCTGAGCCCTATTGCCAGAGCTGAACACCCCAAAGCCCCTTGATTTGATCTGTCAAATTGTCAAAAATTCTATTAAAATTTGAATAGATATCACTGACACCCTGAAGACATTATGGCATTTTACATAACCTTTCATATACACACTCTAAAACATCCAAACATAGGGTTTAGGGTTGTTTTATTTTTATATCACTTTATTTTCAAAAAAAGCTTATCTATATATTGGTCACGATCATTTGTCATAAAAAGTACATTTTTATTTTCAAGCTCTTCTAGTGTGGTGTCCCATTGTAATTGAGGAAATTTGGTCCAGGAAAGAATAAAACTGTTCAAAATAATATTTTTATCACCCAGGCGAGTTTCAATTTGTTTGACACGCTCATGAAATAATACTTTTTCACTCCCTGGTCCTTCATGGATCAATCCATGGGGTTCTATAAAAGAAACAAATTGTTTTTTGTCTTTAAGAACCCATAAAATAAAATCCGGATGAAAATTCCCAGCTTCGAAGAAACCGATACCTTTTCCTCGGCTTAAATTCCGGAGCAGAAAGAGTTCTGTACCATCCTTTTCAAGTTCCACAGCATTTGTTTTAGACCAAGACATAAGATCAGTGACAAACTGGAATTCGCTTTCATTTAAAGCGATAGGCAAAATGGTGGTCTTGCCTCCTTTACGGACATGAAAGAGCGGCTGGAAAAGATGCATACCAAAGTGGCAAGCCTGAAGCTCACCTACTTTTAGTAGAGACTGTTTATCCTCTTCAAGCTTTTTTTTAAGTTGCTCGATTGCAAGGATGACCTGTTCTTCATCACCATTTACAATGAGTTGATAAAATTCTTCTTTAGGAATATTGTCATCTTCTGCCGTAAGTTCCCGAAGTTCAAGGCGCGGTTCTATAAAAGAACGTTTACAATAATTGTAATAATGCTCGCAAAAACGCTTGAGAAGTTCTGCTGCTACTTGCTGCAAAAGAGCGACATCATCAAATCCGGTCAACTCCAATCGTGCAGTTGGTAGAAATAGTGTATACCATGTTTTATCTTCAAGGAGTTTCTGAATACCGGCTTTATCGATATTCAGATTATACCAGCTTCGTTCGCGTTTGAACTGTTCTAATTCAAAGTACAACGCATCAAAATTAAGCAGCGAGATATGCTTATTGCCCAGTTTTACATCATTCTTTTGTATAAAATCAGAGGTTTTCTTTGATTGGATCGACTGAATGCGTGGGTACCAGTCAGACACGACAGGATGCAACTGGAGATATTCTGTCAACTGTCCTAAACTGGGAACTGGAGCATCTTTTTTGAAGTCATATTCTTTACCGTCATCAGTTTTTCGCTTGGGCCTGACAATCTGGAGTTTCTTGCCAAAGTCATAGGTTACGTTGAGCGGTATGGTAAAAACCCGGCGACGTTCATTGCCTGGTAATCCCTCATCAGCAAGGAATTGGCGGAATTTTTCCATAAAATCAGCTTCAATACCAAAGACATTGAGTGTTTCCAACTCTTCGATATATTGTGGAATAGAAGAAGCGTAACTGTGGCCGCTCCTTTTGAGGCTCCAGCCGTAGCCTTTTAAGCGAACCCCACGGCCAAAAAGCTGAATTATCTGAGCGCCTTCACTTTTACCCACATGCATCAGGCCAAGCGTACTCACACGCCAACAATCCCAACCCTCAACAAACTTCTTTGATCCAATGAGGAGATTGACCGGGGAAGACGAATCTTTTACAGAATCAAAGGATGCTTCAGAAAAATCACTGTCCTCGACCGTAAGTAACACGTCATCTTGTTTTGCGACCACTTCAATATGGTCCGCAAGGGCTTTGGCATCACCAACATTAATAAGTCCAAAAGGCATTTCAGAAGTACCAACCCGAAGGGCTATTTCACCAGATTCTCCTTTAACACGATCAAGGACAAGGTGCCCGCCTGTGGTTGTATTGAATAGTTTTTTCAGAATACTTTTATAGAGATCATCGTAGCTTATACCGGAATTTAGGGTTTTTGCGAGCCATGTAAAAGAGCCATCAAAAATATCGATTCCATTACTATCTATGAGACCAGTGTCCTGACCATTGCCAGTCAGAATTTCTTCCATCCGCTTGCAGGCTTTTTCTTTATTGGATAAAAAATCAGCTATAAATGAGATAATTTGAGCCACATCAGTAGCAACTGCTTTTTCAGGGTTTTCAACTGTGTTTTTTAATTTTTTCCCGCCAGCAACGGTACTTCCTACAAAAACCCATAATGGTTTTTCAATGTTAAAAGGAATTAACGCCTGATTTTTATCCTCATAAATATCAAGTTGCTGATAAAATTTTAGAAGACAGGCAATCAAGTACGTCGCCCTGGTTTCATCAAAAGATTTTGGCAGGTTGAGGATCTGATAATCTTTGCCGAATCCGTCCGCATAAAACCAACGATAAGAATAATCAAAAACAATGGTTTTGGCATAATCATCTTCATGCCCTGTTCCAGAAACTGCTTGATCAAAGGTGGCTGAATACTCAAAGGTAAATCCCTTTTCACACAGCATCGCACGATTTTTAAACCATGCATTCTCATCTACCTTTGCATTCTTCCCCGAAAGACCACGGTGCCCTTCGTCAACAAGCAACAGGTTCTGGTCACCAAGACTACGGGTTGCAATGGTGTTCGGGCCTTCCTTGTCGTCTAACTTGGTAATTTCGAGAACATCAATTCTGGCAAGCCCCTGAGCCTGTGTGAACAAGTTGTGACCTTCTTTGGAAAAGTTTGAAGCCCCAATATTACTTTCAAAAAATTCAGTAATATGCTGTTCGCTTAGCCTTTCGTTGGGTGAAATCAGGATTACCCGGGAAAGATCTTTTTCTTTCCCGTATTTTTTTGAATAATGTTTGTATTGTAAATAATTGACATGCATCAGAAGTGTTTTGCCGGAGCCAGTGGCATTTTGTAAAGACAACTTATTAAGCTCATCTTCGTTGAAATAATCCATATCGGAATATTCAGTCCAGCGGGTGTTAAACAGATCAACGAACTCATTCAGTGCAGTAAGCAATGCTTCCCTGTCGCTGAAGTAGCGATCAAGATACACTTCAACAAACAGAAGTGAAAGCCACTGATAATACTTCCAGGTAATAGGCCGGTGCCGCTTTGCATTAATTGCTTGAGTGTGATGAACAATATTTTCTTCATACATCAAAAGCTGACCTTTAGTCAGTGCAGCCAAGTCATCCCAGAAGAGATTACTGTTTATCAGTCCATGGTAAAAGTTGTGCAGGTTATCTTTATCCAGACCTTCCAAGCGTGGATCTTTAAGTGATTCTGCCAGTTTGTGAAAAGGCTGTTTTCTTGCGCCTTCTCTTAATGAATCAACGCCAAACAGACTCATCAACCACTGATTCAGGAGAAGCTTATTCCTGAATTTATGCTGCTTTGGTCCTTTTGCCTTCCGCTTGGCCATTACGCTTCTCCTCCAACTGCCCACATATTTTTATGGAACTCTTCTTCGATGAGGCGCACCTTCCAGTTCTCGTCATCCTTTTTCAGGTTGGGAAGGTTATTGGAGCCATTGACATAAATGGTGTCGTACTCAAAATCATGGGTCGAAATACGGTATTTTTGGAACCATTCATCAAGCATCAGGTTATCTTCTTCCAGATTGCCAGTGAGCTTACGCCAGACAATCAGGACCTCTTTTTTTTGACCGTTATTGGGGGTCATTGGGTCAGCCGGTACCCAACCGTCAATTTTGCGGAACCACCATTTGCCATCGGCAGATACTTGAATTTTTCCATCCACCACCAGTTTAGTATGCTGGTCTTCTGGCAATTCCGGGTCAGGCATACGGGTGAAGTTGGCGGTAAAAGTTTGTGGGGCAGCCAAGTGCGTCGCCCTAAGGCCAATCAGGTAATTGAAGGTTTCAATCAGGTCAACATTCTGGATCACTTGTTCATCACTGCCAGGCTTTTTGACCTTGAGAGTATAGGCTGTTGGATCAGCAAAGTCATCTATATTGAGCAATGACTGACTGCCACGAGTCTCCACATCAAGCATATAGTGAAGCATATAGTCTTCACGCAAAGAGGCATTTTGCTCTATTGCCTGGTTTCGGACAGGATTCTCGTCAAAGACAAGGTTGTTCAAGGTGTCTTCATAGGCTTCAAGGCGAAGATATTTAAAACAGTGGGAAACGCCAGTGTCCCGGGTTGTGGGTTTCCCGTTTTTCCAGTCGGAAGAATAGATAACTTTCGTAATGCGGGGTTTGGTAACGGTATCGAAATAATCGCCCATTTCTATGAGAATGTATTTACGCTTGCCATTGTCTTTTCGGTTGAGATTGATGACAGCATGTCCAGTGGTCCCAGATCCGGCGAAATAATCGAGCACAACACTATTGTTGTCTGTTGCAATATGAACGATTCGCTTCATCAATCTTGATGGCTTAGGCGTATCAAAACCAGTCTCTTTCTCAAGAATTGAATATAGCTCCTTCTTAGATTCATCAGTATGACCAACCTCTTCATGAGGCCACCACGTCCATGGTGTTATTCCTTCTACTTCTGTAAGGTATCGAATTAGGTTAGGCTGTGAATTATTATCCTGTCCAAAGTAAATTTTTCCTTCCTCAAGGTATTTTTCAAATGTAGCTTTCGCGATTCCCCAACACCGACCAGAAGGAGGGGTGTGCACTTTACCACCCGGTGCTTTGATTTCATAAAATTGATCTTTTGTTGCATGCCCAGCTTGTGCTGTTAAAGGTATTGTTCTCCATCTTCCCTTTGGGTCATTATTTGGATTTGTATATACCTTTGCTTGTTTCTCTGTTAGTTCAATTTGTTTGCGAAATTTTTTAAATGCCTGAGGGAATGGAGAGTACGTAAAAATGTAGTCATGTACATCCCCTATCGCTTCACGATTTTCTCTTGAATAACGCTTTTGCCAAATATTTGCCGCTATAAATTTATTACGCCCAAAGACATCGTCACACAGGACCTTTAGGTTATGGCCTTCATTATCATCAATGTTAATCCATAAAGAAGGCCAATCCTTTGTGAAGAAACTATCCAGACATGTAAGCCTTGATTCCATACAAGTCAGCCAAGTTGAATCTGGATATCCATCTTTATATATAAATCCATCTTCTCCAGTATTATAAGGGGGATCAATATAAATACATTTTACCTGCTCTCGATAACGATCCTGAAGCAGATTCAACGCTTGGAAATTCTCCGAATGAATGAGCAACCCGTCACATTGCTCATCAAAATCCTCTATGGATTCAACCAGTTTTGCCTTAAATTCATCACTGAAAAAAGCTGTATCCAGGACCAACTTGTCGTTTACTTTCAGAAACTCTGCTGTCAAAGGAACGGTATAACCCGGCGCACCCATCCCCGGTAATTCTCCGTTTGTATCCTTAATTTCATCTATAGCAAAAAGCCTTACCCATTCTTCTCGTTGAGAATCATTGGCGGCCAAATCTTCATATAATTCTTCCGGTACTCTATCCAGAGTGATGCAGTAATTTGTCTCAGTGACAAATTTCTTTTTCAGCCAGAGCTTTTTCTGGAAATCTTCAAGTTGAGCCAAAAACTCAATCAGTTTGGTGGCAATCTTGCGGATCACCTTGAGTTTTGACAGATAGCTTTCCACGGCTGGGGCTTCAGCATTCTCGATATCATCCAGATGCATCACCTCGTTTTTAATATAGAAGTCCAGCTCACGCTTCAGGAATCCATTCAGGTCTTTATGGATGAAATAGTCGCAGGTGTTTCGGGCAGTGTACTGGTTTATATACTTGGCAAGTAGTGGACGATTGGGAATTTTTTCTGTTGGTGATTGCAGGCTTAATACCCTGATATAAGATTTTGCGTTCTCAAGTGATGTGGTCGCTTCAATCACTTTGTCAGCTATGGCAAAATTTGGCATATCGCCTTTATTTTTAACTCCAAATTTTTCTTTCAGGGCTTTTTCTGTCTCATCATCAACATTATTTTTCCCACTGGGCAGTGCTTTGTATTCAAAGTTGATCATCAGTTCATTAGCATAATTCAATTCTACAGGATTTTCTTCATACAGAATGAAAAAACGCTTTTTATCTTCGGCGGCTTTTACATTACCATGTTCGCCTTCACTGGCCTCCACGATACGAAAATGGATCTTCAGTGGTGCATCAGCAATGCCGTTGAGGACTTTTTCCGCATCTGACAGCTTACGAATTTCAACAGCCTGGGTAATATCAAAGCTGTAGTTGGAAAAATATTCTGCTGTTTTGATGTAGTATTGATCTGCATTTGCCCAGTGCAGCTTGACTTCTTCACCATTGTAGGGGATGGCAAATGGGGCAGCTTTTCCAGCATTTTCTCGGGTGTAGTAGCGGCGGGAAATAAAATCACCTTCATCATAATACCGCTCAAAGAAACGATAAAGATGATCATACACATCGGATTCTGCTGTTGCTCCATCTTTTAACACATCCAGTGCAGCTTTTGCTTTTTTTACCGATTCAGCCTCTTCAGGATTCGGAGCGCCAAAATCTTTGGCTGTTTGAATGGCCTTTTCATAGGCAGCGGCAAGTTCAGCTTTTCTGATTTCATCCACCTGCCCGAAGGCATCTTCAATAATCTGCAGGAGATCCTTATCAATGAAAGATTTAACCTGCTGGGCTTTGGCGTGCATAATTCGATAAAAACCAAAATCAAGATCAGGCTGATCCAGCTGAAATAGTTCAGTTAGCTTCTTGAGAAGTTTGGTTCTAAGTTTTTCTGTAGTAGGCATCTGGCATACTCCTGATTATTTATTTAACAACCCAGTGGATTGTAAAAAGTGTCTTTGTTTCTGTCCTTTGCTCCATTCTTTTTGTCAATTGGTCGACCAGTGAATCCCGTTTTACTGCAATTTCATCTTCAACAACAAAAATCTTTTGCTGCTGTTTTCGTCTCTGGGTTTCAAGTTTTTTTAATTCGGTCTGCAATTCAGCCTGTTCCTGCATTGTTGGAGCCAGGCGAACTTTACGGCGTATGTCTGCAATTTTGCGTTTGGTGTCATCCATTTCTTTTGCGGCTGCTTTTTCCATGTCTTCAGCCCATTTGTCCAGTTGAATGCACGCTTCTGACAGGTGCTTATTATTGTCTTCCAGATTTTTAGTGATAGTGGCTTTTATATGTCTTTCATTATCAGCGAAAAGTCTTATTTTAACATCTTGGGGGACCGACGTCTCTTCCACCTTGTAACCCATGCAATTGAAAAACCTTTCCACTGTTTCCTGGTCAAGATTTTTCCCGGCCTCATCTATCGCAGAAAATAAAAGATATTCTTCAGCTTCAAAGGAGGATATCTTGAGCTTCGTCAATGTGAGCCAGCCGGTTTTTCCCTTCAGCTTTTCGATAACTGAAATTTTTGTAGGATTATTGGTACTATCAAATACCACTTTTGCAACAGGACAGGGCAGCGTTTTAGCTTCATGAATGACTTGTTCCCCTAACGGATGACTGAGGCGATAGAGAAATTCGCTGTTTTGCACATCCTTTTTTTTGGTAACAAGATGATATTTGCCTATCCTGTTGCCGTTGGCTAAGGGTTTATGAAGGTCAAAAGTGAGCGTATCGTCATAAAAGGTTGCATGCTGGGTCAACACATGTTTGGTTATAGCCCAGAATTGTTTCCCGATTCTATCAAGTTTTTTCTGAGTTCCTATGAGATTGCCTTTTAACCTTTCATGAACATCCTCATCAAAATGTTCTAAAAGAACCTTTCTGGTATCTTTCAGTCTGGTTTGGATTGATTCTTCCAGTTCTTTTTGCAGGGCAGCAAAAGCAATTTGGATTTCATTTTCAGTACGGCATTCCTGGTATATATCGAGCACACGGCGTTCAAAATCAACTCCGGATTCGATTGAACCAAGAACATCATCGGAAGCACCAAAGACACCACTAAAGAGATTAAATTTGTGCTCAAGCAGCTCATAAACACGCCTGTCTGCTGCATTCTTTTCATTGAGAAAGTTTATGACAACAACATCATGTTTCTGCCCATAACGATGACAGCGACCAATTCGTTGTTCAATGCGCTGAGGATTCCATGGGAGATCAAAATTAATCACCATAGAACAAAACTGCATATTCAAACCCTCGGCTCCTGCTTCTGTTGCGATCATAATACTTGCGGTGTTTTTAAAGTGATCAAGAATCGCAGCCCTTATATCAATTTGTCTTGAGCCGGTAATATGGCCGGTCTCCTTATTGGCACTTAACCAATCACTGTATATCTTCCCCGTTGAATCATCTTTATTGGTGCCATTGAATAGTACCACTTCTCCGGCATATCCATGGTTATCCAAATGATTTAAGAGCCAGTCTTGTGTACGTCTGGACTCTGTAAAGACTACTGCTTTACGGGCTGCACCCATTTCCTCCATTTTTTGAAATCCGACATCCAGGGCTATCAATAATGCTTTTGACTTTGTATCAATTCCTATGCTTCGTGCCCTATGGATATATTGATTGATTTCATTAATCTCGTTGTTGAGCTGGGGTATATTAATTTTTTCCTCAATTGCAGGAAGCAGGTTGTTTTCTACCAAATCACTAACATCTTCTTCATCTTCCAGTATTTCATCCAGAAGATCTTCATCTATATCTGCCTGTTCAATTAAGAATTCGGAGATGGAACGTCCGCTTTTGGCTTTATCTAAAAGCCCTTGTAATCTGTCTCTTATTATCTCAAGTGTCCCTGCAAGAGCTATCGGTGAAGATGCTAATACTTTGCGAATTAAAAGAATGAGCAGGTGCTTTTGCCTGGCGGGAAATCCATAGGTGTTATCCCGCATTAAATATTTGGATATAGCTTCGTAAAGTTTGTGTTCCTGTTCGGTTGGCTTGAACGGCCTGGTAATAAGTCTTCGTTCGGTGTAGGAGACATATTCAGTTACTTGACTTCTGAGAGTACGCCAGCAGAATCCTTGAAGACGATCACGAAGTCCGGACACATCACCGCCATAATTTATATACTGCGTTCTGAATGAAGCAAGATCCCCGAAAATATTCTCATCAATTAACGTAGAGAGTCCATAAAGCTCAAGAAGTGAGTTTTGAAGCGGTGTGGCAGTCAACAGCAGCTTTTTTCGGTCTAAGGTTGCTTGTCGAACTGCCTGTCCGATGCGGTTACTTTCTCTATAAGCATTTCTTAATTTGTGAGCTTCATCAATTATTACAAAATGCCAAGGAATTGCCCGAATATCCATTGATTTGCCAGCAACAAAATGCATTGAACAAATCACAATTTTTTGAGTGTCAAATGGTGTAGGGTTGCCAGATTTTAGAATATCTTTGTATGTTTTTGCATCCAGGATTTGGGTTACCAGATTGAATTTTTCTTCTAACTCAACAGCCCATTGTTTTCGAAGAGAGGCGGGGCATATAACCAGTATTTTCCTTTGGTTTTCAGCCCAGCTTTGACACATCACCAACCCAGCTTCGATTGTTTTTCCAAGTCCCACTTCATCAGCCAAAAGGCATCCTTTTGATAAAGGGGACCCCAAAGCAAACAAGGCTGCTTCAATCTGATGGGGATTTAAATCAACACAAGCATCAAATAATGTACGTCCCAAACGATCAACACCTTTGCCTCCAGTGCGTGTTAATTCATGGGCATAGTAATTAGCATGATAATCCGTAATCATTTAAGACAGTCCTTCTATGGTCAACTGTTAAAAAATGCTGATAATTGTCAACTATAACTAATGAATACTGTTTGCCAAGTCAAATGAAATAGTTGAATTTTTAATATGAAGGCGTGGTGTGCAGAGTCAAGATAGATTAGGATCTATCTTAAAAGGAGTTGGCTGATTTATATTGAATCAAAGGTCAAAAATTATATAATTGGCAATCATTGAATCTGTGATAATAATTCGGTCATAGGCACAGCTTGCACCGGCAACATTAGTATCCATCTGATTTGTAATCAACCATTTGTATTTGCCTGGGTCCTTTAATTCTATTTGCTGGTCTTCATCGAAATATCCGCAGTCGGCATTCAAATCCCCAAGTATCATCACATCAGTCTCCCCGGGAAAACGGCTCTTTGCGTCTGCCACTATCTCTGGGAAAACCGCAAGTTCCTGGTCAACATCATCCGGGTCCACATGGGAGGTAATCAGGATAAAATCAAAATTCCCTTGTTTGGAAAAAAACTGGGCTATGAAGGGTTCCCTGTGGATGGCATCCCCACTGGGTTCTTGGTATGTGTATGAATCACCGGGTCGTATGGTGCGGACCCTGTCTATGTAGGCGTATTGTTCTTTTGAGTTTGACCTTCCGAGCAGGGGGCCGATGAGAAAATCATAATTCTCCCCCAGGTCATCAACCGCAACCTCAAGGTCTTTTATTGCCTTACCAGATTTATCCCTGATTTCCTGGATAGCCACAATATCAAACTCGGATATGATACTGGCTAACACTTCCATCACTTCTGGTTTGGATGCTTTGGACCGGCCAAATACCTGTATATTAAAACTGGCTATTTTAATGGTGTCTTCTGTGGTGTGGATGGATACGGTGTCAACACAGATATTACACTTCTTTGATTGGCACTTGGCGGGGAGAGCTGTACCGTCAACACATTTGGTAATCCCTTCAGCACAATACCACCATGACCGTTGCAACAACACCATATGTTGTGATTTGATATCTTTGATATAAAACCCGGACTAACAGGGATAGTCCACACGTTTTTTTTGAATCCTGAAAGCCCATGATTATAGTAGTAAAGGCTTTAATCATTTTCAAGAATTGACCTGATATCATTGATGCTTTGAACGTCTTATAACAGTTTTCACAATGATAATACTTTATCGTTAAAAGCTCTATTTTCTCCTAACAATATTAATCTTTTCGGCGATCAAATAATTTTTTAATCTTGGGAGCCATTGGTTTAATTGTGAATATTCGAAATCTTTTTTTAGGGGTAGATTGCAATCGTAGAATTAAATTTGTCTTGGACAAATTAGTGTCTTCTAATGATTTTTTATAGAACTTCCAATTTTCTTCAAACAGTTTTTTAAGCAAGTCTACATCATTAACAAATTCGAAAAATAAATTTTTAACTGTCGAAGATACTTCTTTTTGGCCATATGTAAAATTACATAGTTCTCTGGATTCCATATAATGTATTGT
>JAQICW010000646.1 GCA_027858355.1 Desulfobacula sp. | reverse complement strand
TCATTATCCACTCCGGGCTTACCATAGGTATGACCCGCTACAATAAATGAATAATCAATATTTTTGTACTTATTGCTTGAAGGAAGATTATTAATGAAATTCAATGTAATTGTTATCAGCACTGCAAATAACAATGCGGCTAAAAAAATCTTTTTTTTCATATTTTAAAATTTCCTTCGTGTCAGGATATTTACCTTTTATACGTGCGCGGTACTTTAGGATACTATTTGCCACATATCGCCTTTACTCCAGTCATATATTTTGAATTCCTACTGACGCGTAAAGGCAGGCCTTGTAAGATTGAACTTGCATATTTATTGTCGTGACGGTTAAATTTAAACTCCAAAACTAAACTGTTAGGGATATTGGCCTTGTGGACCACATTTGGATATGCTTTGTACCGTTGGTCATACATTGATTGACAAACATCAATCGTCGCTCGTATACGGTCATCCTGAGAGACATAGTAATTACGCAAATACCGATTAATAATAACAGGTTGTGGATTTGATTGTAACCATATCTTGGCTTCCGCATTCATCTCATTCATGAGATTTCGTTTAATATCAAACCAATGATCACCATTTTTATAAGGTGCTTTGTAGGCTTTAAATCGCAATTTCCAGCCAAAATAATTGCGCTTGCGTTTAACCTCCAATGTACCCTTATCTGGATAATCATGCTGTTCATACCATCGATAACGTACCTTTGTTCGTGCACTGGCCCCTGACAAATTTTCTTGGTAAGCAAAATAATGAAGTGTATCAAAATAGACATTGTTTACCCAACGATCCGGATAGGGCACTTTAAAACCAGCCCAGTGAAGATGCAACCACTGACGTAGGTAATCAGCCTCGGATTCATGAGCTACAAATTTAATTTCACAACGTGCATCTTCTGGAACGGCTATGCTCATTTATCAATTTCCTGATTCATTATGGTATCGTACATTTTTTTTATATCTATTTTTTCAGTTTTAACCACATCTCCATTCAATTCAAGATAATTACCTTGCTGTACTTGGACTTGTGTTTCTAAGACATTAACGTTATTAGCGATGATACTGGCAGGACCATATTCAGGTTTTTTCATATAAGACATCAAGGCAAAATTTTTTGAGTTATTAATGGTTGAGTTGCTGATTTTAAGCTTCGACCCGTCTTTACTCGCAGCACCGATACTTGAATTTTCAATTATTATCTCAGTTGCATCCATGTTACTCCCTTCTCCAACTGAGATACCTTTGTCATAAATTAGATTAAAATGTGCTCCGGTAATCTTAACGACACTACCTGAAATATCCACACCATCACCGCCTCCACCTGTACCAATCTCTTGGAATAAACCACCTGATATTGTACCGGTAGTAAAATCACCATCAAAAGCGTCAGATATAGTATTCGTAATGATGATGTCACGTAGATTAAAGTCTGAATGTATTATATTTAAAGCATCCTCCCCTTTAGATCCTTTGAATAAACACTTATCCAAATCCACATCGCTTTTGTAGAAATTCACGCCACCAGTTAACGTCCACAATGGCCAGGCAACACCAGTAGTGTTAAATACTTGTACATATGACCAATGTGATCGTTGTTTGGCATTATATACTGCAAGGCCTTCCCAGGTGCTGGTTTCATCCCCTTGTGCCATTAGTTTAATAGGAGCATCTTCAGTCCCGATAAAATTTGCCTTGCCATAAATTATAAAGCTAGCCTCTTTTTCAAAAGCAAGTTGTGTCCCTGCAGAAATATATATTTCATAATTTTTAGGTATAACAATATCACCTTTCACTTGCCAACTACCAGTTTGAACATTAATGAGTTTTTCATTTTTTTCTAGTTTTAAAAAAGGATGTTTGACCAATTGTTCAGCAATTGTTGAAGTTGGTAGGGGTGAAGTAGATAATGCCCTAAAACCAAAATGGGCAATATGACTTTTGGTTAGTTTATTACCTTTAATATTGGCCTGCACTTCTAAACTATAATTTTTTTTATCTTTAGGCAAAGGCTTATAATATATATGTTGTTTTATAGGTGAAGCTTTTAATTCAGTTTTAGATAAAATTATTGGAAAATTTATATTTTTGCTTTGTAAGGGTATTCTATTGCTACCCTTATCTATCCAAGCCAGTGACTGAACTTCAACAACGTGGGGTAGAGCATTGCTAATTTCGAGATAAAATTTGCCATTATTTTCTATTCTTGTTGAGTGAACATAGAAAGGGTAGACTTGAGAATCAATTATTGTTAGTGACCCGATAGTCAGTAAGCGCTTTTTTAATTCATCATAATCAAATGACTCAAGCATATAAAATTCTTTCTGCAGCCGTGCTAGATGAGGGGCCTCAACTTGTCTGAGCCGAGCAATTAATTTTCCATTTTGAGTTTCTTTGACCAATACTTTAAGTGTTTGATTGAAAACAGTATATAAGATACTATCTTCTAATATTTTTTTTACAATAGGTTCTTTTGTGACTGAGATCCCAATTGGACATCGGTCTTGCAGATTAGCATCAAAAGCTATTGGCTCTAACTTCATTGTTAGAGGGTTTAGAAAAAAACGTAAATTGTGCCAGCGGACCGCATGCCAAGCCCCAAAGTATTCAGCAATCGCTAAAAAATTGCCTGTTTGTTTGTAGTCAAAGACTTCAGAAGGTCTAAGAGTGCCATCCATGAACCCTCGCAAAAGGCCAACTGCTACCCCGTATTCATGTTGTAATCGAGCTGACTTCTTGATTTTGGAAGATTGAAAACCATCTATATTTGCATTCAAATAATTATCAAATGCTCCATCAAATCCGCGACTTGTACCATCTTTGGCCTCCCAGAGACTGGATTCATCAAAACGAACAATTACCCCCTGTTTACGTCCATTACGTTCCAGTAACTCTTTTGAAAAATGTTCTTCCACTCCCATCACGCCGATGTCTTTACCATTAATAATTACATTCACAAAAAAATACTTGGGTGCAAGCCCACCAAAATACTGTATGGTCTCATGAAATAAGACTTCACCCTGATAACCCCGGGTAATGGGGTGTTGTATTGAGAAACGGCGCATTCCAAATAAATGATCTTTGCCCTTGGTATGAATACGGAAAGACCATTTATCCCCCTCCAAGTGATCTGTCCAATCACCTTTTAACCGCATTTTAATTTTGACTATATGATTGTCAGACAAACGAATTTCTGCTGGGATAAAGTCATCTTTATCTTTGATCAAAACCCCTCTTTTGAGGGCTTGTTGCCGTTTAGCATAAATTTTTTGCATGTGTTTGAATTTAACATCGATATACAATTTTGGCATATCCACATCAGCCATGATGCGCTTTGGTACCTGTATGGCTGATTTGCGAACACGAACATCCTGATAATAATTATAGCCCAGCTCAGTCAGTGTTTCCCAAATAACTTTGTAGATTCCATTAGGAAATTTCTCTATCGTTATTCGGTATGTCAAAAAGCTAAGCGAAAACATAGCTACCAAGATGAAAAATAAAATTATAAAATTTTTCAATTGATTTCTGTTTTGGATGCCTTGATTTTTATCATCACTGGATAACGAGGATATTATTTTCATTTTATAAACTCGGCAATTGATTTTGATCCAAAAAAGTAATACCAATAACAGGGCAATATTGGCGCAAATCATTGGTCATTGCAGACAAATTATCGCTACTCAAGATATCTATAAAATAAGTTGCCTCTATTGAATTTTCATGGACATCAAAACGTCTTAGGTCAGAATTAACCGAGTGTTTACCAATAATGACATTTATTTGCTCAATAAATTGATCAGGGTGCTCATCTTTTTTTCCATGCCAATCAATTGATATAAAAATATTCTTGCCATTAGAACCTTTACGAAAACTACTTAAGGCAGCAATTGCACTTAAAATAAATAAGCCAGCAACTACAGTGGGTAAGGTTTGGTTAGCTCCCAAACCTAAACCCATAGCAATAGCAATAAATAAATAGGCTAATTCCTCAGGTTCTTTGATCGGAGTACGAAAACGAACTATAGATAAAGCACCGACCAAACCAAGGGATAAAGCTAAAGAAGATTTAACAACTGTAATAATTAGGATAGTAGTAAGAAGAATAAATGGGAAAACTTGTGCGAATTCATCACGATTTGAAAGAGTTGAGCCAAACCGTCTGAAATGCCACCGCAATAGGATTCCCAAAACAACTCCAATGGTTAAATTAAATAAAAGTATTGTAAGATCTAAAGGTGCTGCACTAGTAGCAAAAGTAATATCTTGAGGCATATTTTGTCCTTTCTTTCAAATTGACTTTATTAACCTGTTCATGCGTTAATCCCTGCTTAAAGCATAAATAATTTTTTTGTATAAAGATAATGGCAGTATGGTCGGGATCATATATTTCCAATCCGTTAGACTACCGTATCCAGACCGTATAACCATCCGAAATATTTTATGGGCAGCATCCAATTCGCGATCCCAATAGCAGATATAAGCTCTTTTTAACAAATCCCTATACATTATCAATTTTAATCTGTCTTTTCCAATTTTTATAGCTATACCCGATCTCTTGGCAAGAAATTCATTTTGAATTTTAAAATTATTACCCGCAACTTCTGCTCTGTTTTTTGAAATCTGACAACCTTCATGGTGTCTATAAAATGAAAGAACCTCTGGTACGAGGACAACATTCAGAAAAATGGACATCCTGAGCCACAAATCAAAATCTTCACAATTTTTCAAGCGTTCATTAAATCCTTTAATCTTTTCAAAACACTCATGATTTATCAGCACTGCATGTATTGGCCAGCGACACCCGCCAAAGCAAAGTTCAATCAAGTTATGATTTTCATAATTAGGAGGAATAAAAGGTTGGCCTCCAGCACCAGGCATTCCAATATTTTGCCATCCACAATATGCAAGAGTAAATTTATTATTTGATCTTGATAAAAGTGCTTTTTCAAGCTTCTCAAGGAAATCCAATGACCAATAATCATCGGAATCAAGGAATGCTATATATGATCCATTGGATTTTCTCAAACCCTTATTTCGTGCAGCACTGGGACCCAAATTTTCTTGGGTAAACAACCTCACCCTGTGATCTCTGGCCACGATTGATTGCAAAATTTGATTCGTTGAATCTGTTGAGCCATCATCAATTATTAATAATTCAAGATTTTTATATGTTTGCTGCAAAACACTGTCAACGCTTTGCACAATACTTAGTTCTGAATTGAAACAAGGCATAATCACAGAAATTAATTTTTTAGTTGTAATAGTCATGAATTTATCCAGAAAATCAAAACCTCGCAACAAGACGATCTTGGTAATACTTTATTGTTTGATTCCAAGAAACGTCGTTTGAGGCAAAGGCAAGCTTTCTGGCAAATGTGCCGAGTGAGTCACCTGCAAATATAGTAATTCGTGGTAGTTCATATTGGCTAACCATTGAACTATACCAACCTGGACGTACAGAACATGCAAAGGAATACCCACTTTTTTTTATGCACTCAATTATTGAATGATTATAACGTCCATAAGGACTGGCAAAACTCCTAACGTGGTCATCAATTATATTTTCGATTTTTATTTTTGATTGCATTATTTCTTTTTCAATTTCAACTATAGGCAATGTCGTTAAATCAAGATGTGTTATTGTATGTGAGCCTATTTCCATGCCTTCAGAACTCATCTCTCTCAATTGTTCAGCTGTTAGCATCTTTTCATTATTCTGATCATCAAGCCATGTTGAATATGACCCTATACAACCAGATGTAATAAACCATGTCGCACACATTCCTCTTTTTACCAAGGGTAGATATGCTCCCTCATAATTGTTTGCAAATCCATCATCAAAAGTTATGATGACAGTCTTTTTGGGTAGCTGCTCAACCATTTTAAGATCCTTAATACATGCAGTATACCATCCCATTTTTTTTAAAAGATCTAACTGACGACACAACCTGTTTGAATCAATGGAATATATGAAATCCTGTTTCACGTTTCCCAAAACAGTAGAATGGTACATAAGAATAAGCGGACCATAGTTTTGATTGTGATTGACGCGAGAAAGGATAATTTTTGAAATAGGATCTATCATAATAAATTCAACAATTGAAAAACCTACTTAAAAGTAATTTTTTGAACAACACTTTTAAAAGTTCCAAACAATGCTTGAAGGGATTGATGATTCTTTAAATTCATGGCAAGGAACAACCAGGTAAAAACATAAAACCCCACCGAAATACAACCAGACATTATTAGGAACATAGGATCTGTAGGAGAAATAAATACATGATCCATAAAGTAAATTAATCCCCTATTAAAAGTCAAGGCAACAGAAGTGGCACAAAGATTTGGCCAAATTGGATGCCAAAGGTCAATCCATCTTAATTGAATCCCTTTACCCAAAACATTTTTCATTAATAACAGGATGATATATTCCTTTGCTGCTATCCCTATGGATATCCCTACGAGGCCCCACTTTGACCCAAAAACCACAGCACTGACTGTCAAAAATATGTTTATGCACTGTACCTTGGTTTCTAATTTAACAAGATTTTGTGCATCACACAATGCTCCACAGGCCATACTGATAACTGTTGCAAATGATCCGATAATCATAATTTGCATGGGGAGAACAGCACCCATCCATTTTGCTCCATATAGATTAAAGACAAAACCCTCACCAATAGTAAATAATAATAAAAGAGGCATATATATGGAAAAAGTCAAGGCAGCAATCATTTTTTGGAACATAAGAAGTGAATCAGATTTATTCTCCCGAAGCTGTGAAAGTGCCGTGAAAAACATCTGATAAAGGTTGGTCGCCAACATATCAACCGGCATTCTACCTAAGGAAAAGGATTTAACATAAATACCAAGTGGCCTCATACCGACAAGTTTGCCGATCATCATATTATCAATTCTGCTTGCCAATAAATTAAGGGAGTTGTTTAGATGTAAACGCCAGGAAAAATCAAAATGTGGTTTAATAACAGCCAGAGAAAATTTGAATACCGGCTTCCAGGGTGCATAAACAGCCATGATTCCAGTCAAAAGTATGCTTGAAAGTATTCCTGATATAACTAGGCTGTAAACACCAAACCCTTTAAAAGCCAGAACTATACCACAGATTGAACTGATCACTGCAACAACCATGGAAATTCTGCTGATTAGATCATACCGCATTTTCCATCGAAGCAAACCCCCATTTATTGCATTAAATGGCACTATAAAAAATTGTATGCAAACCATGATCATTACAGGAGCGAATCGAGTATCTTCATAGAAACGGCCAAGGAATGGTACACTGGCTACTACGATGATCATTAATAGTAAAGCAACTGATTCCATAAGCCAGAAAATAGTACTCAATAAAGGTTCATCGAGCGCTTTTGCCCTCAGGATTGCAGATGGCCAGCCAAAAGTTACCTGCAGCATTAGCAAATTTGTAATGGCGGTAACAGCTGCAAATAGTCCAAAATCAACAGGGTCCAGCAATCTTGCCATAACAATACCGGCACCAAAGTTGAATACAGTTATGAACATGGTTTGTAGATACTGCCAGGCAACACCTTTTTTTAGTTTATCGCCCAGGCTGTAGTTTTTTTCAGATTTTGGTGCCTTATGAGCATTCATCATGAATTTGTCATAGAAAGAAGAATCTTATAAGCAGCCTGGACATTCTTTACATGCTCATGAACAGCAAATGTCTTTAATGCTTTATCCTTTGCAGCGTTGCCCAATGTCTTACGCAATAGTGGATTTTGATAATATTTCAAAATCGTGTTAGATAAATCCTTTGCATCCCCGGGCTTAAACAAAAGACCGGTTTTGTTATGGTCTGTCATTTCAGCCCCCCCCCCGTGAGCGGGGGCAATAAGCGGCCTGCCCATTACCATGGTCTCAATGACCATGGTTCCGAGGGGTTCAGGGGAAGTTGAGGCAGAGACTGCGATGTCCAGGCCGTTATAAATTGAATCCATGTCGGTTTGATGGTCTGTAAAAATTACAACATCATCAAGTTTTTCATTTTTGACCCGAGTTTTAAGCTTGGTTTCATAATCCTTGAATTCATCAGGGGTCCCACCAATTATTAGCATGCGGAGATTTGGTATTTTATCTTTTAAAATTTTGGCGGCATCCAAAAAAATTTCCTGTCCTTTCCAGGGAATCAACATTCCAATCAATCCGACTGCAAAATCATCCGGTTTCATGGCAAATTTCTTTCTGAAAGATCGGCCATCAGCATCAAAATTTATGCTGTCAAATGTGATGCCATCATAAATTACCGTTCTTTTTGATTCAGGCACACCAAGTTTTCCAATACTTTCAGATACCCAGTTTGAAACTGGAATAAAGTGGTCCGGCAATTGATAAAGCCATTTCATCATGGCTGAACCTTTTTGATCACCCCGGATGTGGCAGACAACCGGGACCTTCATTAATTTTCCGACAAAGATTGCAGCCCGGTTGCACAAGGGTTCATTATTAACATGGATCAGATCCGGCTTGAAAGAAATTACCACTTTTAAAAATCTGAAAAAAAATGGCAAGAAATTGATCGTATCATCTGCCCGGGCTAACAGTTGAGTGACCAGTATTTTAAGGCCTGGTATTTTTTTTATTATATTGTTTTGTTCAACCTTCTCTTTGTACTTATTAAACTCAATATAACGATCTGTAATATGTTTCCACTTTGATTCCAATGCAATCTGTGTGTAATCCGGGCCTGTTCGCCCGGTAATCACATATGGTATGTATTCTGATCGATCCAGATTTCTTACAAGATGCCTCAGACAAATTATCGCGCCTCCATAACCGATGCCGTTTTCAACATATAAAATACGTTTCTTTTTGGTTTGTTCCTCATTAACCATTTGTGTTTTCCTCAACTGTTTGTTTCAACCACAATTCAAGGATTAAGAACACCCAAAGGTTGTCACCATAATATGAGCTTGAATCTTTTTCAAAGGATGATTTGATTTGATTTATGAAATCCGGTTTCAAATATTTAGATATTTTCGTCGTTCCAGTGAAAAGAGTATCATACAAAAGCTCATTCATTTTAGCATCTTTTTTAAACCAGGGCGTGACCGGCAGTCCCATGCCGTGTTTTGATTTATTGAGAATTTCATCTGGTAAAAAGCCTTTCATGGCTTGTTTGAAAATATAGCGATTTTTTCGCCACTTAACCTTCAGCTCGGGGGGGATGGTGGCTGTAAAATCAACAAGATCACGGTCAAGCAGGGGGTATCGTACTCTCAATCCGGCAGCTTCAACCATCTGGGTCACTTTTCTGATGTCATTATCTGTTATGGTGAATTTCATATCAAGATATAACAGCCGATCTGTATCATCTGCAGGCTCGGCATTTTGATAATGGTTCCTTGCGATATCCATAAATGTATTAAAATCAACTGCATTAATAAAATCCTGCCTGAAAATAGTATCCGGACCTATCTCGGCAAGGAGATTATATGAAAAAAATCTTTCAGGATTTGGTATGTTGGCCCTTCGAATATATCGTTTTGCTTTATGGAACACTCCTTTGTCAGGCAAAATTGACAGCAGGGGTTCAATCATTTTGGTTCGCATATTTTCCGGCAGGTTCAGGTATCTTTGAAAGATCAGGTTTGTCACATATCTTTCATTGCCTCCAAATATTTCATCGCCACCATCTCCACCCAGCATAACTTCTATGCCTTTTCCAGCTGCATGATGTGCACAATAAAAAGCGGGTATTACCGATGCATTACCAAAAGGTTCGTCATATATTTTGGGCAAACGTTCAATAAGGTTGGTAACATCCTGGGGTGTTACATAGTATTCATGGTAATCTGTCTTAAGTTGATTGGAGGCAATGCGGGCATAATCCAACTCGTTATATTGAGGTTCCTCAAAACCGATGGAAAATGTATTGGCAGGCTTTCCTGCAAGCTGTGTGTAGAAACCTGCAATGGAACTGGAGTCTGTTCCTCCGGAAAGAAAACAGCCGGTCTTTTCATGGGGAGATAATGGAACAAAAACATCTACTGCTTTTTTTACATGGTCATAGATCTGAGATGTCCACTCTTTTTCGGTTAAAGACCTGTCTGGTTTATAGGTAATATCGTAATGGGTAAACTGGATAAGTTTGTTTTGTTTATGGTGAAGGCCTTTCCCGGGTTCTAATTTGAAGATTTCTTTATATATTGTTAAAGGGCTGCAGATAGCCTGGAAAAAAAGATAGTGATATATGGCATCCAGGTTGATCGTTTTTGGAAGTATCTGTGGATAAAGTAACTGCTTTATTCTTGATGCAGCTGAAAAATGACCATTCTGGTCTGAATAAACAACGGGTTTTATCCCGTAAGGATCAGTTATCACATAAATGTTTTTATTCAAGCCATCCCAAATAGCAAATGCAAAAGTGCCTCGCAGCCTGTCAACAAAATTAATACCGTATTTCTGATAAAGTATCCAAAGGAGCTGGCCCTTATCCATGGAATCAGAAGACTGTATGCCTGATAGTTTATAAAGGCTTTCTAAATTCGTTAAATCCATGTCATAGACAACGGCATTTTCCCCTTCTGACCACATGCCCTGGTCTTCAAATTGTTTCCAGGATGCAAGGATCAAATTCTCATCAGGGAAACATCTGGTTTTTGCACCTTTGGCTTCTAGTTTATGCTTGATTTCCGATATGTCTTTGTTGTTAGTTTTAGAAATGAAGAAACCACTATTGGGAAGATTGGGATTCATTGATCATCCTATATATTTTTTTATAGACGGCAGTTGTCTTGGCCCAGGTATGATTTTCGTTTACCCATTTTATTCGGATAACGGATAACGGGATAACGGGGACGGGATAACTATAACGGGCTATAACGGATAACGGATAACGGGGTCTGCGGATAACGGGGTCTGACCCCAATAAGTGTTTGTTTTTATGGGAGAATCGTTGCAATTTGGGGTGTTTTTGCCTCTTAGACCCTGCTTTTTGGGGGCAAAAACTGCATTTTAAGGGTTTTGCCTGGGGTCAGTTCTATGATCGGCTATCGTTATTGGGCGCATTTATGTTCGATCAATCATTATTTCTACACCCACCATTTATTTGCATTAAGAATACCCCCCTGTAAGAAAGTTGTTTCTGCTCCATGGGAATTTGATTTCATATCCTGGCATTTCCTGCACCTTTTTCAATACCATTGGTATGCCGCAGCCAAGTTGATCGGAATATTTAAAATGATGTCTGTTTCATTCATGGTTTTTTATTTTAAATGAGCTCAACACAACGCTTAAGGAATGCAATTTTATTTAAAATTGTCTGTCTGTCAATTTAAGAATCTCTTCACCTGTTTTTCCAATATTATTCTGGTCTTGGGCATCATATCTTCTTGATTATACAACATTTTCTTTAAAAAAAGTTTACCATATTGCTTTTTCATAATTCTTTAAAATATTTTGATCCTTTGTCACCAGAAGATTGCGGTTTACGGCTGCGTTAGCAACAATAATTCGATCAAATGGATCACGGGTCCAGGAAAAATTAAAAGCACTACTTACAATCATATTAAAACTTTTGTTACAAACCTGGAGTCCAATGAGGTTCGCTAAATTTAATATAATTTCATTGGCTTCAACTGTGATACGCTGAATCTCAAATAAATACTGTAACTCTAAACGAACTATGGGTGAAATAAATATTTCATGCTTATTTATAAGTCTCTTGACTTCTTCAGTAACAGTATCAATTTTCCCGGCAAACAACCATACGACTACATGGGTATCAAGGTAAATCAAAGTTTATTTCCTTTTCCCAACTAATCTCTACAAGATCCTCAGGGTTTCCCTTAATCACATTTGGCCTTGAAACTAAATTTTGAAGTTTATCTATCTTCTTTACAGGCATGATTCTTAGTTTTTTACCGCCTTTGTTTATTTCAATTGGGATACCTGTATTCAACACTTCATCAAGCAACTTATAAATATTTCCTCTTAATTCAGTTATAGTAATAGTTTTCATTGATTCCTCCTTTTTAATTCCAAATGTACGTACGCTAAATAATATAGATACGTACATTCTAGGGAAAGATTTTATCAAGTCACGCCGTTTGACCGACATCATCAATCTCTACTGGCAGTTGCTCTATCAAACAATTGGCACGAGGAAATTCCATTTTCATTTCTTTATATGCTCTGGCCATCTCAAAAAGTGCATCTTGCAGCATTAGCCGACAGTCTTCAAGATTTTCTCCTTCAGTAATAACTTCAGGCCAATCAATAAGTTGTCCCATATAACCATTCTGAAGTTTTGTATATTTGGCAGTATAGCTCATAAACATCTTTTATCTCCTCCCAAAAACAAATATTTATTAAGGGTAATATTACACCAATTCCCATCAATTGTACACCGGATGCCTGTGATAAGGATAACTGATAACGGAATAACGGGGTACGAATAACGGGGGTCGAATAACGGGGGGTCGAATAACGAGGTCTGACCCCAATACGGTTTGATATTATGGGAGACTCGTAGCAATATTGTGTATTTTTG
>JAQICW010000635.1 GCA_027858355.1 Desulfobacula sp. | reverse complement strand
AACGAGCGATTACGGCTAAGCCCACCCCAGTCCCACTTATCCTTATATTTCTCTATAAAAGCTTCGCTCCATGGTAACGATCCATTGACGCTAAGTCTCTCCCAGCCCCACTTATCCTTATATTTTTCTATAAAGGCTTCGCTCCATGGCAAACCTTTATGGTCGCTAAGTCCACCAGAAGAGAATTGCTTCTCCCCCCCCCAGATCCACGTAGCCTTATATTTTTCTATAAAAGCTTCGGTCCATGGCAATGATCCATTGAACCTAAGACGATTCCAGTTCCACTTATACTTATATTTTTCTATAAAGGCTTCGGTCCATGGCAACGAGCGATTACTGCAAAGTTTATTCCAGTTCCATTTATCCTTAAACTTTTCAATTAAGGTGCTATCCCACCTGACATATGTACTACTACTCAATTCATTAAAGTCTAAAACATCTTTATACTCATCAATCAAAATACCATCAAAAGGATAAAAACGAGACAACAAAATAACCGCTGCTTTTGGGTTGTTCATTAAAATCTCAAACAAATTACTTTTGTATATTTGAAGTATCTTGTCAGTGATTGTAAGGAGACTACTTGCTTTTCTGAGAGATACCTGAGTATCAGTTTTGAGTATGAGAGATTTATTTTTATTCATCGTTTTTTATTTCATTCGCCATTTGGTAGCCACGTATTACTGACTTGTTTATATTTTTATCCATCCTAATAGACTTGAAAATTTTTTTTATCAATCACTATGGTGCGACTGTTATCACTCATTATGCGACTGCCTCCAATCTCTCCAGTTCCTCCTGAAGCTGTCGCTTGAGTGTGGCGAAGTATTCATCCCAATCCTCAATGGCAACTACCTTGCGGTAGGCGTCCGTGGTTCTGATGGCAGAAATAGCAACAGCCAGATCCTTCACCTTGCCGCGTATGCTGACAACCTGTCCATGTAGCTTCTGGACATCACTGATCGTAGCGCTCATCGGTGTGAATATTCCTTTCTGTAGTTGTTTATAAATGGCCGTTACCGCAGAGATATCGTTCTTTCCGTTGGCCTCGCATAACCTGGAAAACAGTTGTGACGCTTCGGCCTTGAACTCCAGCGCAACAACATCCGGATGACACATTTTTGAGCAGGCTCGGAAGATAACTTTTAACTCCCGTTGTTCAGCCTCGGTTACCTTGAAAAGTTCTTGTTTACTGGCCTCTTGAAAGTCCTGATCGTACTCGTCATAATCCTGCCTGGCTTCCTGATATTCCTCTTCCTTGCTTATGTCCTGTTCTGCCGCATCCTTCAACTTCTCACGTCGTAATAGCAGAATTCTGTGGATAATCTCACCAACCTCAATGGCATGGCGATAATTAAACATGTGAATCAATTTTTCAAGCTCGATTTTTTCATCCTCAAGGGAGCTGACCTGGAGTTCCAGAGCTTTTAATTCCAAGGTCAATTCAGGTATATCGGGGTCAATATAAACAGCTATCTGTTTTCGGGCATGGACAAAGACCTTAATAGCGGTAATTGCTTGCTCATGTTGCTCGTCCTCTATCTGGGCAACAATCTTCTTTACTTCATCATACTCAGTGCCACCTACGAGAAGTTTTTTCAGTTTAGCAAGCTGAAGTTCAATATCCTCCTCATCGTCCAACCCAATAACAAGACTTAGCGCCTCAAGTCTGGCAACAATCTTGCCAAGGTCAGCTCCTCTTGCACCCTTGCCGGAATGATGTTCAAAGATCGATTCGAATTCTTCAATAAACTGTTGCGCCAATTCGGGATATTTAGAGATGACGGTGATATTCTCATAGTTCTGCTGGGCCTTCCGACTCCAGTTGTATGACCCTGTGATGACAGTTACGCAATCAATTACGCAAAACTTGTTGTGCATAATTGAGGATCTTTTTTTATTATCCCCAACCATCATGAACACGCCGCCTAATTCGCGCAAACGCTCATATTGGAGACCACTCTTGCGGTTAATCGAATCATTTATGACAATTAACTCCACCCGTAAGCCGGATTCGGCCTTCTGACAAAGTTGCTCAAATATCTCCGGGTCTGTAAACCAGGCTACCGCAACATGAATTGACGAGGTCGCCTTTCTGAGTTCATGTAGAATGTGAATCTGGATATCGTCAAAATATGCTTGGGTTTCCACACTTCATCTCCTCAATCGGATGGACGCTCATTTGTCTGAAGAAAATTGGCTTTCCTTATTTGTTTCTATAATTATGATAGGAAGATGCCTTATGTCAAGATAATCATGAAAGATAAGGACGATCATCTATTTTGAATGACAGTGTTTTCCCTATTTGATCAGGATCTACTCCGTGTGCCTGGGCAGCTTCTTCAACAGTAGCAGTGGAATGTTCTAAAACCATGACACGATGATCCATATTGTATTCTGAGAAGTATTCAATTACAGCTTCTAATGACATTTTCCGACCTTATTATATTTTTTAAATCTCTTGTGGTATTCATAAATCACAGCGTTCAAAACATAGTGAATATAAAGCATACACACAAGGATAAAAGTTCTAAACTGAAACTGATATTGAACATCAAACGATGTCATTTTGACTCTAATCGCGTGGTGGGAGAAAAATTTCAAAACACTTTTTCATTTTTCACACCAAATTAATTCAAAAAAATCATGTCCACGAATAGTCCTTTAGTTAAGCTTTCTATCGATGGTATTATTCTTCCATACAATCATTCCAGTATTCGTGATATGTAAAAAGTGATAACACTATGAAAGTTAAAGAATTAATGTAAGAGGACATATAAAATGACCGATGACCAGAAGAAACCCAAAGGTGCCGGTAAAAGTAGTTTTGAACTGATCAACCCGGATCTTTTGAAGGATATACTGCCGCTGAAACCAGGGTCTACTGTTCTTGATTTAGCATGTGGTAAAGGGATCTATTCCATCTTCCTGTCCAAAATTGTTGGTGAAAATGGACTGGTCTATGCAGTAGATCTTTGGGAAGAAGGATTGCAGATCCTGGGAAAAAAAATTGAAGAAAAAAACATTACCAATATCCTGCCTCTCCTGGATGATGCTACCAAGCAAATAGAAATAGATGATTACAGCGTTGATCTTTGCTTAATGGCAACTGTGTTACATGATTTTGAAGAAATGGATAAAGCCGGTGCTGTATTGAAGCAGATCAAGACAATACTTAAACCAGGTGGATGTCTTGCCGTTATTGAGTTCAAAAAGATAGATGGACCGCCTGGACCACCTATCAAAATACGGTTATCTAAGGATGTGTCCCTTCGGTAAGCCTGCGTGCTTTTAATTTTTGGAGATGATATTTTCGGTTCCAAACTTAAATATAAAGGAGGAACCGATGAGCAAAAGAGTACCAAGCACCACGCAAATCTCGGCATTAGATGCAGTTATACAACAGTTCAAAACTTGGCGCAGCAATCGAGTTGGCAGGGAACGTATCCCAATTTCTTTATGGCAGGCAGCTGTAGCGATAGTACTTGCCGGTGGGTTTAGTTTAAACAAGGTTGCAAGAGAGCTAAGCGTGAGCCATTCTGATCTTAAACATAAAGTTTACAAACAGTCATCGTGTTCCATAAAGCCGGTATTGGAACCTTCTCCTGCTTTTATTGAGATAGAACCGCCATCATCTTTTCCAGAATGTGTTATAGAAATGGAAGATCATTCGGGAACAAAAATGCGAATGTGTTTCAGGGGCCAAGCGGACTCTGGGTTAATCGAATTTGGCAAATATTTTTTGAGGTGCCAATCATGATTCAAGTTACCCCCCACATGAAGATTTTTCTGGCTGTGGAGCCGGTAGACTTCAGAAAAGGGATAGACGGTCTGGCTGCATTGTGTCGTAAGGTGTTACAATCGGATCCATTTTCCGGCAGTATGTTCGTATTTCTCAACCGGAGGAGAACAGCACTCAAGGTCCTTTCTTATGACGGTCAAGGTTTTTGGCTATGTCAGAAACGATTATCTAAAGGAAGGTTTACATGGTGGCCTGCAAAGGGGGAAGCACCCGGCAAGACCCTGGACGCACATGAACTTCAGATGCTTCTCTGGAACGGTAACCCTTTTCAAACCCAGGCCGCTCCCATGTGGAGAAAAATCCCAGCATAAAAAAACAAGAAACCAAATATCATTTTGTCCGTGCGTTCGGCCCCAATCTGTGCTAAATACTGCCGCCATGGAAAGTAAAATTATATTCAAATACCGGAGTAAGACCGCAACATCAACTGATGTTGAATTTATCAATAAATTGATTGATGCCAACCCCAATGCCAGTCGTTATGCATTGTCAAAGGAATTATGCAAGGCATGGAATTGGGTTCAGGCTAACGGTTCCTTGAGGGACATGGTGGCAAGAGGATTTATGCTGGGGCTTCACCGAGAAGGTTATATCAAGCTGCCTGCCAAAAGAAACAGCCCAAACAATCCTTTTGTGAACCGTAAAAAACCTGAAGAAATAGAAATTGATCAAACACAGATCAATACAAGCCTGGCCAAAATACAGCCGGTTGAGATAAGACAGGTGAGAAACACACCGGATGAAAAACTCTTCAATAGCCTTATCGAATTTCATCATTATCTTGGCTACTGCCATCCTGTTGGTGAACAGCTAAAATATATGGTGTATGTAAAAGACAGGCCTATTGCCTGTTTTGCATGGTCTTCAGCCCCGCTTCATATCGGTGCCAGGGATAGGTATATTGGATGGACAAAACAAAACCGGGACCGAAACCTGGGCTTAATGGCCTATAATAGCAGATTTCTTATTTTACCCTGGGTTAAAGTGCCCCATCTGGCATCTCATTTACTTGGGAGAATGGCCAGAAATATCTCGAAAGATTGGGAAGTAATTTACAATCATCCACTCTATTTCCTTGAAACTTTTGTTGATACTGAACGTTTTTCCGGGACCTGTTATAAAGCGGCCAATTGGAAGTATCTTGGTGATACCACTGGCCGTGGCAAGGTTGAAAAATCCCAGAGGAAGACACGCTCCATTAAGGCTGTCTGGGGGTATCCTTTAACAAGGAACTTCCGTTCACATATGACAGCGGCATGAAAAAGCCTGAACAAATTAAATTGAACCTGGATGAGGTTGATGCTCTTATGCAAAGGGTTGAAACCGGAAATCTCCAAGACGGAGATTATGAGATTATTAAATCCATGGCTGATACCATTGTCTGCTTGAGTCAAGCCCTGGAAAATAAGAAGGTTTCCATTAAGCGATTGTTGAAAATGGTTTTTGGATCAAAAACAGAGAAGAAAGACAAGATACTGAAAAATAATGACCCAATATCTTCTGACAATCCTGAAGGTAAAGAGAGCCCATCCGATGATAAATCGGAAACTTGCGATAACCCTGATAAAACTCAGAACAACAAATCCGAAAAAAAATCAAAGGGTCATGGAAGAACGGGTGCAGATCGATATACCGGAGCGGACAGAGAATTTATTCCCCATCCGGACCTTAAACACAAAGATCCTTGCCCTTTATGCCCCAAAGGAAAAGTCTACAAATTAAAAATACCCGGCGTTGTTGTTAGGATAAGTGCCCAGGCACCTTTACAAGCTACAATATCTGATATTGAAAAGCTGCGCTGCAATTTGTGCGGTGAAGTTTTTACGGCCAAAGCACCTGGCAATATAACCGGTAAACATTATGATGAAACAGCCAAGGCTATGATCGCCATCTTAAAGTATGGTTGTGGTTTCCCATGGTATCGCATGGAAAAACTTCAGGAAAGCTTGGGCGTACCTCTTCCAGCATCCACCCAGTGGGACAAGACAGAGTCAGCAGCAGACCTCATCTATCCTGCATTTAATGAGCTCAAGCGACAGGCAGCTCAGGGGAACATTCTTCATAATGACGATACACCCATGAAGATCCTGGAGCTGATGAAAGAAAATAAAACAAGAGATAAAAAAGATCGAACAGGAATCTTTACATCGGGAATCATATCAGTCCTCGATGAAGACCGAAAAGTCGCTTTATTTTTTACTGGCCGAAATCATGCGGGTGAGAACATTGGCTCTCTTTATCAAATAAGGGACAAGGAGAAAGGGCCACCTATCCAAATGTGCGATGCCTTATCCAGAAATTCATCCAGCCAATTTGAAACAATCATGGCCAATTGCCTAACGCACGGACGTCGTAATTTTGCAGATGTGGTATCCAGTTTCCCGGACGAATGCCGTTATGTTATAGAAACTCTGGCTAAGATTTATAAAACAGACGCCAAAGCAAAAAATCAACAAATGTCAATAGAAGAACGGCTGGAATTTCATCAACATCACAGTGCTCCTTTAATGGGGAAATTGAATATTTGGCTCAACAAACAAATTGACGACAAACTCGCTGAACCTAATTCAGGTTTAGGGCAGGCTATCACCTATATGATCAAACACTGGCCGGAACTTACCAGGTTTTTACATGTACCCGGAGCCCCCCTTGATAATAATATCTGCGAACAGGCACTGAAGCGAGCAATTCTTCATAGAAAAAATGCCATGTTTTATAAAACCCAGCATGGTGCAGATATCGGAGATATATTTATGAGCCTTATCCACACCTGCAATTTGATGAAGATCAATCCGTTTAAATATTTGGTTGCCCTTCAGAAATATTCTGCATCGCTTTTCAAAGACCCTTCCCGATGGATGCCCTGGAATTATGAAAATGCTATGGCCATGGAGCTATAAACAGCTTCTCGCTGTATCTGATTTGATTGTCTAAGGTATCACAATAATAAGAATGGATCAGGTTGAGATCATTCAAACTACTCACCTCAACAGTATTGAAATATCATTTTTCTATGGTAACCAGTCATATCGCAATGAAAAGATGCCAGGAAAAAGAATTTATGCAGACTGGCCGCAAGGACACCTAAGGCTGAAGTTGAAAAAATTGTATCT
>JAQICW010000614.1 GCA_027858355.1 Desulfobacula sp. | reverse complement strand
CAGATCCTGTCATCCCTCATAAAAAGATATTCATGCCAATAGCTTGCCCACCCCTCATTCATAATTTTTGTTCTAATCTGTGGTTGAAAATATAAAGATGTGTTCTTAACAATTTGGATCACAGACTTGATCCATTTATTTTCATCCTCTTTTAAAAACGATGAATGTTGAAGGATATATTCCACAATATCAAGTTCCGACTTAATTTTTATGGCTGCTTCTTTTTTATATAATTCTTCAAATTCAGGATAAAGGCTTACCACCTGCCCAAAAAAATCCTCATTGCCCTTGCGAGCGGCATTGAATCTTGTAATCTCCTTTAAATATTCATGATGAGATACATTCTTAATTTTTTGTAAAAATGTATCAAAATAATAATCTGTTTTGCTTAATTGCCACCGGGTACCATTCATGATGGTGTTGTTAAGTTCCTTTTGATACCCCACAAGATTATCAATGCCCCGGGAAAACTCAATGGCATAATCAACCCATCTGCCCTTTTCAGATCGAAGCTGGGCAATGAGCCTCTTATCTGACAATGCCTGACCTGTTAAATCAGTATCCCATGTGTTTTTATAGAAAAGATTGTTCTGAAAAAAGTCGATATGCCCTAAAACATGGTAAAAAATCATTACATTGAGCCAGTCAGGGTTATTATCATTGTAAAATGAAATGGCTGGACGGGTGTTGATGACTGTTTCATAGGGATTGGAAGGATAGGCTTCGTACATGCCTTTTCCTGACAGGACTCTTACATCATGTACCCAGTAGTCATAAAGTGTCGGAATCATGACTTTGGGACTCAACTCAATCATGTCCCGGTTGGTCACGATATATTCAAGGGTTTCATCATCAAACTTCAAGCCTTGATCCCGGGCACGAAGATTGAATTCTTCCATTATGCCTTTCACATGTTGACTTACAAGTTCCATGTATTCCTCCGGTTAAAATTATAGCCCGCCTTGTACTCGGCTCACAGAGGAGCGTATGCTCTCAAAATTTTTCTGGTTTTCTTCAAATGGTGAGTTTGAGTTCCCTCCAATTTCATGAAATAAGTTTTTTTATGCCTTGAATAATTCTTGAGTCATCTGCATCTTCACCCATTACATCCATTTTAATCAAACTGCTGTGTTTATTGAGTATGCCCGATAATTTCAAATACTTTTCCACTTCAGTCTGATTTGAACCAGCATAGGAATGTTCTACAATGGAAATACCGATTCTGGACACATAATTCAGCATTTTTTCCAGCTCAGCAATGGTTTGTTTTCCTTCCTTATCCCAGTCATCGCCATCTGTACCGTGAAAGACATAGATATTATAATCCCGTGCCAGATTCTCTCTTTCAACAATATCATTTACCATTTTGAATGCAGTAAATACCTTGGTACCGCCGGCTACTTTATAAGAATAGTACTTATAAAAATCAGATACTTCCTTGGCTTCGGTGTCGTGAAGGATAAACCGTGTTTCAACTTGCTTTTCATATTGATATAAAAGCCAGGAATACAGCATGACATGCTGGGAGACCACCGTCTGGGTGACTTTACCGCCCATTGAGCCTGAATAATCCCTTAAAAAGAAAATAAGGGCCTGGGACTCAAAATCTTTTTCCCTGGACAAAATTCTGTAAATCATATCCCGGGGAGAAATAATAAATTTTGCAGTATCGATATTTGATACATCTGGAACATTTCCAAGGATAATATTGGTTTCAACAATCTTTTTTAATGTTGATTTTTTATCCAGAATCTGACCCACACCCCTGTTTTTGTCTGTCAGATCATACACATACCTTGCCAGGGTTCTTTTTTTCCCTTTGTCCTGTAAATTGGGCAGCGCAAAATCCTGGGATAAGACTTTGCCAAGTTCATAGGCATTGGATTCAAGTTCATGCTCCCCTGCCTCGCCTTCTCCAGGGCCTTCTCCAGATCCTTCTCCTTCTCCCTCACCTTCTTCAGGTCGGACTGGCTGTTCTCCAATGATATCCCCTTCTTCTCCCTCGCCTGTTCCACCAGTGGGCTCTCCTTCTCCCGGGTCCTGGTCCAGGTTTATTTCATCATGGACAAATTTCTCTTCAACCGTTGTCGGGACAATGATGATCTTATCTTTTCCGCCAGATCCTGGTTTGACTATTCTTCCGATACGAATTTTTCGTTTAAATCCGTCTTCTTCTCTTCTTCTGTCTCTTTCAAGAAGTTCATCAAGGGTTATCATATATTATACCTCCCTTGTCTATTTCAGGCATAGCGAAAACCGCCACTTTCCGTTCAAACACTATTTGTCGTCCTCCTGGCTGCAGAAATATTCAATGGTTTTCTGGGCACAGGTTCTACAATACCCAAGTTTTTCATTCATGGTATAAATCATTCTGTCATAGAGCTTTTGATTTTCTTCATTTGTTCTGTTGGCAAGGGCACCAATTAATGAGCCTGCTCCGGCAATGTCAGATTTAAGCCTGACGTCCGTAATCGCCTTAACCAGTTCAAGATTAACCATGAAATCATAGTTTGCATCCACAGAAAGCTTTTGTCCATAAATCTTTCTGATAGAATTTCTAAAAGAGGCCCTTTGTTCCTCAGTCTTCAAACCAAGCCGTTCTTCAACATTTTTAATATATCGTTCATCTATTTTAAGTGCTTTAAGTTCGCCGGTCTGGGGATCCTTATATTTCCACATCATGTCAGGACCGAGGTGTTCTGCATCAACACCAATGATCATGTTTACATAATTTAACACATCTTTTTTAATTGCCAAAGGCTCATCCATATAGGCGTTGAACATTTCAGTCATAATTCTTTCACGATAAAGGCCCCTTGCAATTTTCAAATCTTCCTTGAATTTTGCCCGGTCAGAAGGTTCCTGGACATAATCAAGAACTGTTCTTTCAAGGGCATTAAAAATATCTAAAGCAAACATGCACTGACCTTCATTGGTTTCAGAACTCTCCAATAAAAGCTGTACCGCCCGGCCAAGATTTCTTTGCCCCATGCCTTTCTGCCCGAACCGTTTGGTGATATCTGTGTCCTGGTTCAGCATATCAATCACTTCGGCAAGGGTTTTAAGACTTTTTTCTCCGGCCACCTCTCCTGCTGCAAGTTTCATAATTTCAATGGGGGTTAACTTGTCAGATCTGGGCAATCTTGTCAGAACCACACCCACAGAAGCTGCATAATTCAAATTTGGGTCCTGGTGCAACACTTTTGAATCAAGGGATCTTTTTGTATCTGTGCCAATGGCATACTCAGTTAATGTTTTCTGGATCTTATAATCTGTATTATGTGCAACATAGCAGATTCTGCACCGGTCAACTATTGGCGCTTCTTCTCTTTCGGAAAGAAAAGTGTCAAATTCAGAATTATTACTGGTGGCGATAATCAGTGTGTCAATGGGCCACTTAAATCCGTCCATTTCGATCATCCGATTCTGAATCACCCCAAGATAAACCTGAACCAGATCTTTTTTATTTTTATAAATCTCGTCACTGAAATGAATACCCCCACCTGCTACCCTTGCCAATGCCCCTCTTCTTAAATCGAATCGATAGGGATTGTTTGAATCGGAAATATGAAGAAGTCTTTGAATAGATTCTTCTCCCATGAGATCCACAGCAGATGAAGTAATCTTATCCTTTGCAGGATATTTGCCTGTTATCGTGCCCAGGCTTTCAATTAATGGAACCGGTGTAATTTCAATAAAGGACAACATCTTTGTAATATCATTGTTTGTATATTCCCGGATCTGATTAAAGATATAAGCAGAACAGGCACCCAGAGGACGATATTTATCATAGAGATCCTCTATCTGTTTTTCAGTAAATTTAAATTTTTTGGAAAAAAACTCTTTAGATTTGTCCAGAGTTTCACAAAGACTCATGGCAAGGATCATGGGG
>JAQICW010000597.1 GCA_027858355.1 Desulfobacula sp. | reverse complement strand
ATTCAGATTATCTTTACCAGAGCCAAGGTGAACGCCTTTATTAAATGATCCATGGAAATCCGAACCTCCAGTCATCATAAGTTTTTTTTGATCTGCAAGGTCTTGATAAAAAGATGTCGGTCGATGGTCATGATCAGAATAATATACCTCAATTCCAGCAAGGCCATCAGCCATCAGAACATCAATATAATTTTCTATTTGATGACTTTTATTGAATCGCAAAAGACCCGGATGCGCCAGGACCGCAATCCCGCCTGCCTGGCGAATCGTTTGAATTGCCTGGTGGCAGGAGACCTTATATTTATCCACATAAGCTGGCTTGTCTTTTCCAAGATATTTGTCAAAGGCTTCTCTAAATGTTTTGACATATCCTTTTTCCATCATAAGCTCTGCAATATGGGGACGACCTGTCTGATCCGCACCAAACCGATTCTCAACCTGTTCCATGGTGATATTGAATCCAAGGCTGTTTAATTTTTCAATGATTTTGGGATTTCTTTGGGCACGGGCTATTTTTGCATCATCAAAAATAGCATTAAGGTTTTTATCATAAACACTGAACCCAAACCCCAGCATATGAACGCTTCCCACTTCCCTGAACCCTGATGGCGGCTCACAACTGATTTCAACTCCGGTAATAAATTCAGGAAATGGGGGCAGGGGGTATTTTAAGATTTCCTTAACACCGTCTATGGTATCATGGTCTGTTATCGAAATGGCCTGAACCCCGACCTTTTTGGCCAGGGCCATAATTTCTAAAGGGGAAAAGGACCCGTCTGAAGCTGTAGAATGTACATGAAGATCAATCAATGAACTATCTTGTGCAGGCTAAATTCCGAGAGCCTTCTCCATATCCTCTTCACGGGTTTTACAGTCAATGCATTGGGTGGTAACAGGTCTTGCCTTAATCCGTTGAATGGCAATATCTTCCCCACAAGCTTCACAGAGTCCAAATGTCTCATTTTCGATACGCACAAGTGCTTTTTTTATTTTCTTGATCAATTTATGTTCACGGTCTCTGATACGAAGTTCAAAAGTTCTATCCGATTCATGGGAGGCTCTGTCCGTTGGATCGGCAAAATTTTCTTTTGGTTTGGTCATACCGGTTACAGTGCTGTCAGCATGGGAAAGGAGCTCTTTAAGCCTATCGGTCAAAAGATTTCTAAAAAAATCTAAATCTTTTTTTTTCATTATATTTGCCCTTTATCTTAAATTACAGGAACATCCAGAACAAAACAATACACTAAAATTAAACAAAATGTAAAGAATTAAATAGCCCAATTCCAGCCAGATATTAAAGCATAGCTCAAACTTTAATTGGCACTTTTGGTTATTCTTCCTCGGGAAGGTCTATATTGAACAATTGGCGTGTGACATTGAGATAAAGGGAATCATCCCTGTGGTCACCGGTATTGCGTAAAAAAAGGATGGGGTCATGAATGGTTCTGGTTGCAATGGCCTGGGTCATGCGTTTGATTGCCTCCATATCTTCTTGAGAAAGGTGTTTCAAATTTAAAAGGGTTTTTTTACATTCAATGTCAACAATGGAAGACATTTTATCGTTCAAAGCCTTAATCGTCGGAACAATGGCAAGGTTTTCCATCCATTTGCGAAATTTTACCACTGCTTCTTCAATATATCTTTCAGCTTTGACCGTTTCTTTTCCCCTCTGCTCAATATTGGATTCCACAATATTTTTCAAATCATCGATATCATAAACATAGACATTGGAAATCGTGTTTATTTTAGGATCAATATCCCTTGGAACGGCAATATCAATAAAAAAAAGCGTATTATGATGCCTTTTTTTCATGGCCTGTTTGACCTGGGTCTCGGTCAGCACATAATCTGTTGCACCGGTTGAACTGATAATAATATCAACATCCTTTAATGCATCTTCCCTTTCTTCAAACTTGACTGCCTGTCCATTAAATTTAGCGGCAAGATTCACTGCCTTTTTAAAGGTTCGATTTGCGACGATAATTTGCTTCACATTATTGGATAACAGGTGCTCCACTGCCAGTTCCGCCATCTCCCCGGCACCCAGCAGCATGACACTCTTCTGGGATAAGTCTGAAAAAATTTTTTTGGCAAGCTCAATGGCTGCATAGCTGATGGAAACCGCATTATCCCCTATCCCGGTTTCTTTTCTGACTTTTTTGGCAATATTAAAGGCTTTGTGCATCAGTCGATTCAGCATCACACCCGAGGCATTGTTTTCCACGGCAGTCCTATAGGCCTGTTTAACCTGCCCCAAAATCTGGGGTTCGCCTACCACCATTGAATCCAGGCTTGATGCAACCTTAAATAAATGCAGGATCGCTTCATCTTCCTTATAAACATATAAAGCACTTTTAAATTCAGAAATATCAATTTTTTTATGATGTGAAATAAACTCAATAATTTTATCAACCTGTTCACCCGTTCCAGGGATATATAAAATTTCTGTCCTGTTACAGGTAGAAAAGATAAGGCTTTCTTTAATATCCTTGTCCTGCTTTAATAATTCAAGCGCAGCTATTGTCTCTTCACTGGAAAAAGACAGTTTTTCCCTGAGTTCAACAGGTGCGGTTTTATGATTTATGCCGATTAATATAATTTTTGACATTGTTCTTTCTTTATTTTGTTCTTTCTTTATTTTGTAAAGGTTTGGTGATAGCCGCCTAACAGCATATTGACCCCGATGAACGTAAATATGATGATGAAAAATCCGATAATAGTCATTATAGCTGATTTTCTACCCCGCCACCCAGAATAAAGGCGTAGATGCAATAAGGCAGCATACACAAGCCAGGTTCCCACAGAGAATACTTCTTTGGGATCCCAGTTCCAGAATCTGCCCCAGATTACTTTTGCATAAATAAACCCTGTCACAAGTCCGATGGTAAGCAGGGTAAACCCTGTGGTCAAGCAGGTATATCCAACATTATCCAGAAAATCCAATGAGGGTAGTCGTTTGTAAAAAAAACCAGGTCTTTTTGTCTTAATCCCTTTTTCCTGCAATAAGTACAAAATCCCTGCTCCGCATGCCAATGCAAGAGATGCCTCACCTGTAAACACCAGAACAATGTGGGAATAAAGCCAGAATCCTTTTAAAACAATATTTTTCTCCACCGGTGCTGCCTCTGGCATTATCAATACAATCACCATGATAGCAAATAATAATATTGAAGCAAATACCCCGAGAATTTTAAGATCAAATTTGTACTGGAAAAATAAAAACATGCAGCCCAGAAAAAATGCTGCAACGGATAAACTCTGGGATAAATTCTGTATGGGCACATGCTGTGTTGCCATGGTGTAAATCATCATACTGATAAAATGAAAAACAACGGCTGTTGAAATAAAATAAAAGGCTATTTTTTGATAAATTTTCTTTTGATTAAATAAAAACAAAATATACCCTGCCATACTGATAAAATAGAGAAGGGTTGTTATCTGCAGCACCATTAGGGCAGTTTGAAGATTCATTCATCACTCCTTGAAGAAACAAGATCTTCATACGTATATTCCTTTCCAAGAACATCGCATAAGACCGCGTTTATTTTTATGTCATCATTGGCCTGGATCAACTCAAGGACACCTTTCTCAATAAGGGCATGAAATATTGCTTTATTATCATCTGGAGTACTGCCGGATGATAAAAGCCTTTTTCGAATATTTCCCATCAAAAGTAAAAATTGCGCATACTCAGGACCAAAATGATTTTCAAGATCCTGTTTGATTCTCTTTGCCATTGCAGGACTTGATCCAGATGTTGAAACAGCCACAATCAGATCCCCCCTGTCCACTATCGAAGGAAGTAGAAAATCACTATTATCCGGGGCATCAGCCACATTACAGAGGATATTGAGCAATGAGGCATCGTCTTTTATCTGCCGGTTCAAATCAGCATTATTGGTGGCAGCAAAAACAAAAAACATCCCTTTCACATCTTCTTTTTCATATCTTTTTTTCACAAAACAAATGGATGTTGTGTTTAAACCATCAAACCAGGATGTGAAATGATCACTGATCACTTTTACATTTGCCCCGCATCTTTGAAGGGTTGCAGCCTTTCTCGCACCTACAGGCCCCCCTCCGACGATAAGACAATCCTTGTCTTTTATATCAAGAAATATAGGATAATATTTCATTCCTGTCCTTTATTTAATGTTATCCCTAAAACCGCCAATTTTCCATCAAACACTATTCAAACCCTTGTTTGCAAGAATAAACTAATATATATTGCCCTAGGCTATTTTACAATAACTAACCTATTTATTTAGTGCCTGACCGAAAACCCCGTGTTTGGGCAAGTTTTCGTTCAAATACTATTTAGGATAATTGATATGATTATTGATACACATACCCATATTTTCCCGGAACAGGTCAAACAGGACCGTTCCAGATACTTTAACAATGAACCAGAGTTCAAACTACTTTACAACTCACCAAAAGCAGATATCTGCAATATTGTTGACTTATTAAAATCAATGGACAGGTATCAGGTTGATATCTCTATTATTTGTGGTTTCCCCTGGCGAACCCCTGACCATGCAAAGACAAACAATGATGTCATCATTGAGTCAGTCCGGAAATATCCGGACAGGATTAAGGGGCTTGCCTGTTTTGATGCCGCCTGGGCAGGCGCAGCCAATGAAACCCGAAGATGTATTGACGCAGGTCTTTGCGGTGCAGGAGAACTGGCATTCTACCTTTCCGGGATTGACAAAGCAGCTTTGACATTCCTTGATCCTGTCATGACCGTTTTAAGAGAGAAAGGCAACCTGCCCTGCATGATCCACACCAATGAACCTGTCGGACACAAATATCCCGGGAAAACCCCCATTACCCTGGAACAAATATACACGCTTGCCAAAACCTTTCCTGACAATAAAATCATACTGGCTCACTGGGGAGGGGGAATCTTTCTTTACAACATAATGAAAAAAGAGACAAAAGCTGTTTTAAAAAATATCTGGTATGACACGGCAGCTTCCCCCTTTTTATATGATTCACAAATCTATAATCTTGCCTTTGCTGCAGGCGTGATAGAAAAGGTTCTTTTTGGAACGGATTTTCCCTTATTGACACCCGATAGATATTACAAGGATATTGATAACTCCAATATTAACACCCTTCAAAAGGAACAAATATTGGGAGAAAATGCTGCCTTATTGTTTGGATAATTTTTTAAAAAATAAAAATTAACCTTGCATTTTCAAAGTAAGTATTTAAAATTGGCGTTTTCGGCCTGGCACTACACAGGAATATTGATTTTGAAGGAACTGCCTTTATCTTTTATGCTGGTAACATCAATTTTTCCATCATGATACTGAACAATATGCTTAACAATGGCAAGGCCAAGGCCTGTGCCACCCTCATACCTGCTTCTTGCTTTATCCACCCTGTAAAACCGGTTAAAGATCTTGGATAAATGCTCTTTATCAATTCCACTTCCGTTATC
>JAQICW010000596.1 GCA_027858355.1 Desulfobacula sp. | reverse complement strand
CTTTACCCCCCCCCCCAAAAACCACAATAAGCGAAGCCAGACCCCGTCCTTTCACTGTAAAAACAAAAGCTTATTGGGGTCAGACCCAGCTCTGCTGACCCTCTGCTCTGCTCTCTGCTCTCCTGATCTGCTTATTCAAAAGATTTTAAAGGTAAAAAAAGTCTTGGGCTATCATCGCTTAAGCGGGTAAACCCGAATTGTTCATAGAATTTTTCAGCGTTGTCGTCAATGGCATCCACAACCATGGCATAGATTCCAATCTGCTCACTGATCGACAGAGTTCTTTTTACTGCATCTGCCAGAAGCATTTTGCCGATTCCGGATTTTCGGGCATCTTTGCTGACAGCCAATCTTCCAACCAAGGCAGCAGGAATAGGATGCTTCGGCAATTTCAGGGCCAGTTTTTCCGGCAATTTGCTGAGTTCAATGGATAATGTACTTAGACTATAGTAACCGATCACTGTTTTGGGGCTGCCTGGCAGTGATGCTATAAAAACACGACTGATGCGACGTTTGATATCCTGCCCTGCCTGCCTGTGAATATAATGATCCAGCGTTTCTACATTGCAATGGAACCCTTTTCTATCATGGAAGGCGTTCAGAGGTGCTATAACCAGATTATGGTAATTCATCATTTGCTGATGACGCGTTTATCGTGCTCATCAAAGGTCGTGGTCAATTTTTCATTGAAACGGACCGGTGCGGCCAAGGCATCAAAAAAAGTTCTTGAATTTTTTGCATTCAATGTCATCATCTGATGTTCCTGTACTGTTTTCGCGGCACACTTTAAAACGCTGGTCAATATATAATGACTGACAGTCTTGCCTTCAAAATCTGCTGCAAGGGCTATGAGGTGCTTTGCACTGCTTTTTAAACGAAGGTTGATCCGTTCATTTTTATTTTCAGTTGCTGTTTCCAAGATACAATCTCCATTAAATTTTTATCACCAGTCTGTGTCAACGTATTGGGGTCAGGCTTGCCTTATTACAGTTGTTGATCTGATCTTAAATATGTACAATAAGGCAAGCCTGACCCCCACCTATAAGCATATCTTACCGGTGACAATTTGTCACCAAATAATGCTTATGGTGTTTTGAATCTCACTGCAAGGTTGATCTTTTTTTTCAGAATGAGCAAAGAGAAAACAACCCCACAACCCCCACCAGCCAGATCAATAAAAAAATCAGCAAACAAAGGCGACCGGCCATCAATAAAAAACTGTGCCAGCTCTGTCCCCCCGGCCAGAAGCAGGATATGAAACACAACCCCCACTAAGGGTTCCTGTTTCATTAACAAAGAAAGCAAAACACCAAACAAGGCAAAAAAACCAAAGTGTCCCAGTTTGGCTATATCCATTGTAGCCCCTCGTTGAAACACATCGCTTGTTTCCTGAAGCTGGATACTGACTTCCTGGGATACTTGATTCCGCATTTCTTGTGGCATGGTGGTCCCAATAATAATAGCAACAAAAGAAATGACCAATAAAACTTTAAGAATAACCATGCTGCCGTTGCCAAAGCAGGTTCCCAGAAGAAAAACAGCAAACATTGCCCAGCAAAATAGAATCACCAGTTGAATCCAGGTGTAAACCATGGTCTGTTTTACCGGATAAAGCTGAAGGTCTTTAAGCTGAAACGACCCTGTACATCTGCTCATTTGAGCTGTAACGCGAAGATGTTTTGTATCTTCATTAAGGGTGAAAACATTGTTGTACCGCTTCCAGTCCTGTGTTCCGGTAAAGGACGCCACACCATGCGGATAATCCCATCGATTTTTTGTACCATCATTTTGCACCAGCAAGAGCCTTGCTAAATTCCATGGCTGCTCTCCAGGTACAATATCTGTATATTTCATATCCGCAGAAAGCATTAAAATATCCCCAGGCTTAAAATCAGGAATATCCTGTTGGAATTGTGCACTGTGAGCACTATTCTTTGAGGAAAGATAAAGCTCATTTTTTGATATTTTTGCAGTCCCGTCCTCAGATACTGAAGACTGCCAATTATTGGTCAGCATTTCGGCACCGTTTTTTTCATATCGGTCAACAAAGGTGTGACAAAAAAGTGTCACAAAAGCCAGAATGGCAAAACAAAATGTTAACTTAAACAGATTCACTATTTGGCTGCAGAATGGGTGACAATATTATAAATATTTCTACGGTGTCCAATAGCAAAAATAACCACCTCTCTATTTTGATTATCAATTTGATATATTGCACGATAACGTTTCATCCTTAATGATCTGAAGTCAGCCAGTTCGTCCCGCAGTCCCTTTCCAAGATATGGGTTTTCATATAGTTCTTTGAGTATGGATTTAAGTTGCTTTTTTATCGTGGGGTGCAGATTGTTGAACATCCGGGCAGCAGAAGGTGTCAATTTGACACGATACATTAAAGCATGTCCTCTAAGTCTACCAGTGGCTCTTTTGCCTGCATCTCTTTTACAGATGTCCACATCTGTTTCATCGTATCTTTGTCTGCCATGATTTCCATAGTCTCGCACATTGCTTCGTATTGGTCCATGGACATTATAATGGCCTTTGGAACGCCATTTTTAGTAATCGCTATCGTGTCTTCTTTGTCATCAAAGTTTCGAATCATGTCAAGCAGTTTGGTTTTTGCTTTAGTGACGGGTATATAACGGTCTATTTGCATGATTGCCCCTTAATAATTCTTATAATGATTGTAGTCATTATAGTGACCATTAATTGTTGCGTCAAGCGAGATTTGTTTTATAAGCTAGAAATTACAACCACGAAGTACGCAGAGATCACGAAGAGACCCTTAGCACTATGACGGCTTAAATATCTTCAGTTTTAAATCTTTTATCACTTTGAAATGTTTCGCATTGTAAAAGTTCCATATAGGTCTGGATGGAAAGATATTTCTCCTGGGTTTTTTGCATCAGCGCGGCTGCTTTTTCATTGCCTCTTTATGCCCATATGAAAATATCAGTATCAAATCTTAAGCAAAAAAACTTGAAGTCATTTATTTTAAAGGAATCTCCCTCCCTAATCATTAACCCAGTTCTCAAGTATCAGCCCTGGCACTCGTTCGAATTCCTTGATATTATTTGTTATCAGTGTCAGACCCGATGCCCTGGTTTGACCGGCAATCATCATATCGTAAGGTCCAATGGGCTTACCGATATTATACAGCGCAGCCCGTATCTGTCCGAAATGATATGCTGCTTTGTTATCAAAGGGCAGTACTTCAAGTCGGGCAATTATAGCCTCAATATCTGTCAAGTTCCGCTCCACCTGTTGTGAATGTTCCGCACCAAAAATCAACTCTCCCAAGGTTACACTGGAAATACACATCTGGTCTTTGTGCTGTTTGAAACGCCTTTTCACCTGCAGCGGCCGATTTTTCATGGTATAGATGACAATATTGGTATCCAGCAGATACTTCAGCATTATAAGGTCTCCCGGATCTGATCCTCCGGCTGGCGACGATTTGTCATAAAGTCACTGGAAACCCCTGGTGCATCAAACCATTCATCCCAGGATTGATCTACCGGTACAATAATCCGTTTATTGCCAATTGCTGTGATTTCAACATCCTTTACTGATTCTGGGAAAGCAACATTTTTAGGTAACCGGACAGCCTGACTTCGATTACTTTTAAAAATTTTTGTTTGCACAGTATTCATTGCGATACCTCCAGAAAAAAATTTATCTATATTTTTACATTATAAAGTCAATCATGGATATGTCAAGGGGATATCCCTATTGTAACCTTCAAATCCATCATAAATCTTAAACACCCCTTTTTGGCATTAAAAAGTTCATCCTAAGAGCTTTTTAGACCATATTTTATGCAATATTATCTGTAAAAACAAAAACTTACCGGGGTCAGACCCTGTCCTCCTCTCTCCTGTCCTCTGTCCTCTTGCTGTCCTCTTGCTGTCCTCTTTGGGCAGATTTGAATCATTGACACATTGACAAAAAGCCATAATGAGAATATATTGTTTTCAGGCCTTCGACCCAAATATAACATCTTAATAAAAGGGGTAGAATTATGATTGTAACTATGGATAAAAGAGGTAGCATCAGTTTGCCTGTTTCAATAAGAAAAGATCTTGGAATCAAACCCGGTAGCCATCTTGAACTTTCAGTGGAAGCTGGTGGTGCAATCTACCTTTACCCTGTTGAATTTTATCGAACAATAAAACTAAATGATTCCGGTCTATTAAAATTAAAGGAAGCCAGAGACTCGGAAATAGACAAACTCCCGGATTGGTTTGAAAAGGAACGCAGCAATGCCGAAATTGATTCCGAATAAAAAATTTATTTCTGATTTGGAAAATTTTAAACATCAAAAAGGGTTATTGAAAAAAATTGCGAAAACCATAAATTTTCTCGAAGAAAATCCCCATCATCCCGGCTTAAGAATTGAGCGCATTGTGAATGACCCGACTGCATGGTCTGCCAGTGTAGACAAGAGGTATAGAATTTCATTTGAGCCGGAGGCTTTCCTGACAGCCGGTTCTCCAGATTGGTCCTCCAAACTTAAACTCTTACGTATTCTTGATCATGATGATCTTTAATAAAGGGGTCAGGCTTGCCTTATTGCAGTTGTTGATATGATCTTAAATAAGTACAATAAGGCAAGCCTGACCCCATTGCCTGAAATAATTACCGAACGTAAGCAGATTAAAGTACCCAGTGTGCCGGGCTGCAAGGTTTCACTTAATCGAGACACCTATAAAAACAAATGGGAATTCAAGTACGGCCTGCAATGGGAATTGAATGAACAAACTGTTGTTGAAGCATCAAAAATCGATGGGATTTTCCCTTTGGTTACCAATACAGACCTGAAGGCGAGCGATGTATTAAAAAAATATAAGAACCAACCGTCTCTTGAAAAACGGATGTATACTAAAAAACCTACATGGAACAACATTCGCTACTTTTTTCGGAACATTCATTATTCAGAAATATTCAAAGATGGTATATGTTTACAAGTAATAGTGAAAGGATTAAGTCTGTTACATGAACAGGTCATCTCACTATTAGAAGTACCTGTCGGGATTTATAAAAACCTTCAGAATAATTGGTGGCAATTTAAGGAAACATAATTGATACACCTATGAATTTTGAACAATACTTCAAAAATATTTTTTAAATATGCGAAATGTAAGCTCTAAGACCTTTTTAGCCCATATTTTATACAATATTGTCTGTAAAAACAAAAGCTTACCGGGGTCAAACCCTGCTATTCGTTATATATATGGATTTTCAAGCTTGAAATTTAAGTTTTTGAAGTCATCTATATTTCTTGTAAGCAGAACAAGGTCATTCACGATTGCTGTAGCTGCAATGATAGTATCTCCAAGAGACATCATTTTTTCTTGCCGGAGTTCAATGGATTTTTTCACAATATCCTTAGATATGCCAATCTCTGTGCCCGCCGAAAATATCTGTTTTAAATCTGATTTTGTTTCCGAAGTAAGCTTGTTATATCCAAGAACTTCAATTGATGTGATAGATGAAAAAAAGAAATTGTCATTATTTAACAACAAATGATAGGCAACAGAATCTTCCGGTTTAGTTGCATAAATAAAAATATTACTGTCAACAAGATAAGTCACGATCCTTCCTTTGTTCTCTTTGCCATTTTACAGGATTCTCAATACATTGGAATGGGTTTGCTCTTCTGAGAGACTCAAGTACGTTTTTTAATTGCTGTTTAGAGATGTCGGGGCACTGTTTTTTTAAAACTTTTTTATCTTGTAGCAGAAATTTTAAAACTTTTTCATCTATAACTTGAAGAATTTGTGCCACTTCGACACTAAATTCTCTTTGAATCTGCATAATAGCCACCTCTTTTTTGGGTTACAGGTTTAATAATATTGATAATACTGCCTGTTTCTATAGATATTTTATAATAGTTTTCAGAAATTTTAAACCTTTTTCTTCCTGAAACAATATTTCCCCCAGAGCAAATAAATTGATTTATGCCGGTTCAAGTTTTTCCGGATAAAAACCCAGTTCACCCAAATTTTAAAAAGCTTAAATCCCCTTTTTTAATATCAAAAAGTACAGTTTAAAAGCTTTTATGCTTATTGTTTTGACAATATTCTTATGAAAAACAGTTGCTTACCGGGGTCAGACCCCGCTAACGAACGGTTCTCTCCCTAATCATTAATCCAGTTTTCAAGCATCAGCCGCCGGATCTGCCCAACAAGGTAGAAAGGAATTGAAAGTAGCCTGTATTCAATGGGTTGTCCGTCCGGCAATTTATTTGAATCCTGAAAAACAGAGGGTTTGTCAAGATTGATCCGGACTGCCAGATCAAC
>JAQICW010000547.1 GCA_027858355.1 Desulfobacula sp. | reverse complement strand
GCGGAATTTTACGGACCACTTGGTAGCGGTAGCCATCAGAACTCCAAAGATTTTGTAGCCAATCCCATTAATGCTGTTGTGGTAAAGCATGATCCTTTTAAGGACAATAATCCTGATTCTAAAACCATGGTTATCCTTACAAATGGATCTGTAAACACCACCCCCTTGGATGTTTATGATAACTATGATGCCAGAAGTGAAATTGAAAATGGTTTATTCAGGGAAGCCAAGCAAGCCTGGTTCATAGAAAGGCCACCTATCAATACAAAAGCCGGATTTATGGTTCATGTTTATCTCACTATTTTTGTTATGGCCTTAACAACAGCGTTCCGGGATTGGATGGATCAGCAGGACAAACTGGAAGAAAATGGTCATAATACCGGAATTAGAAAATTCAGGGAAAAAGTAAAAGAAGAAAATGGAAACAAACTGATCATCTTTGATCATGACCGCTATGCTATATTTAATGCCTATGAAGTCTTTATTCTTTGCGGCAGAAATGTTCTCAAACCAACCGGCACACTTGAAACGATTACTCCTCAAGACATATTAAAAAAATATGGCGTGCAACTGGAATAAATATTCAAAATTTATTCCTTCCTCAAAAAACATTCCACGAACCCATTTCGTAATTTTCTAAGATCTGCTGAGCTCATCAATCCATAAGAATAATCGGGCATGGTTCTATCCGGCCATTTAAAAACTCGCACAAAGACACCAAGAAGGCTATAGACTCAGTGCCTTCGTGGCTTTGTGCGAAAATAATATTTTTCATTCATCCAAGAGTTGGGCAAGTTAGACCCATCCCCGAATAATCAATTGCGAGGGTAAAACCTCTGTTCGTTCAAATTTCACTGAGTAAAATCCATATCCCACCAATTTCATATTGGTCAGCCGGTTACAAAACCCGTCAGCCCCTATTCCCTCCCCTGAGCTATACCTTATGGCAAATATCCAGTCCTAGGATTTTTGATGATAAGCCCAAAAGGCAGGTTAAATGATTGGTATCATAAACTACGATTCCGGAAATATAAAATCGGTGATAAATGCAGTCAGGTATTGTACTGATGAGCCATTGATTGTTGCATACCATCCCAGGGATCTGAAAGATTGTTCAAAATTAATTTTACCGGGTGTGGGTGCTTTTGGCAAGGCCATGGAAAGCCTTCAGGAAAAATGATTTTCAACAGCTATACCCGAGGAGGTCAAAAAAGGTAAGTATCTATTGGGAATCTGCCTTGGGATGCAAGTATTGGCCACCAGGAGCCATGAGTTTGGTATCTCCCCAGGGTTGGATCTCATTAAGGGTGAGATATTGCCATTTCCACAGAACCCTTCCTTATACAGGGTGCCACACATGGGGTGGAATAGCCTGGACTTTGTAACGCAGGATCTTCTTTTTAGTAAAATTGAAACAGGCCTGGATTTTTATTTTGCTCATTCCTATTTTTTTCTCTGCCAGGATAAATCAAATATTCTTGCCACAACATTTCATGGTGAAATTTTTGTTTCTGCTTTAAAAAAAGAGAATGTGTACTGAGTCCAATTTCATCCGGAAAAGAGCGAGAAGCCTGGATTGCAAATGATAAAAAATTTTATTGCACTGCCGGATTGATGGTAAAGAACAGGCTGATAGCTGTAATCCTTCTGCGAAATGGCCAGGTGGTGCAAAGTGTTAGATTTAAGCACACCAATATTATCCACTATGATCCGGTCCATGCCATTGAGAGTTTTAACCACTGGGCCATTGATGAAATTATTTTGCTCAATGTATCCAGGGACATTTCCACAAAAGATTCTTTTATAGAAACCGTTAACAGACTTTCCCAAAAATGTTTTGTCCCGTTGGCAGCAGGTGGATGGATTAAGGATATTTTTTATGCCCAAAAGCTTTTGGCCAATGGCGCGGATAAAATTATTGTGAATACAGAGGCCTATATGAATCCTGATTTAATATCAGAACTGGCAAATAAATTTGGCAGGCAATGTGTGGTGGTGTCCATTGATGGTAAGCAGAACCATTCTGGAGAAGAATTGGTCGCAATCGATCGAGGAAGGTGTGGCTGTCAGACGAGGGCCATTGACTGGGCCAGAAAAGCAGAACTCAAGGGGGCGGGTGAATTTTTTGTAAACTCACTGGACCACGACGGCAATCGAAAGGGGTATAATATCCCCTTGATTAAACAAATCAGTCAAAAGGTCAGTGTTCCGGTAATTGCCATGGGGGGGGGTATTCCAGTGGAAAGATCTGGCAGACGGAATCTGTCTGGCAAAGGCTGATGCCGTGGCTGCTGCAAATATTTTTCATTATACCGAGCAAAGTACCAAAAAGGCTAAACAATATTTACGTGAAGCCGGGCTGAATGTCAGACAAGTATGAATGATAATCCAGGAGAAAAGGTAAAAATATGAGATATTGTGCCAGGTGCCTGTATCCAGAGAATGCAAAACCAACCATTATTTTTGATGATGATGGAATCTGCAGTGGTTGCAGGTATCATGAATCCCGACAAAATCTTGAAATTGACTGGAAACAAAGGGAACAAATGTTTCAACAGCTTCTTTCCCAAGCCAGGACAGAGGCACGAAAAAGAAAAAATATCTACGATTGTATCATACCTGTCAGTGGTGGAAAGGACAGCCATTATCAGGTTTATCTGCTCAAGAAAAAATACGGAATGAATCCATTGCTGGTAACATTCAATCATATATTCAATACGGAATCTGGTATAAAAAATCTTGCAAACCTGGTTGAAAAATCAGGATGTGACCTTGTCCGTGTTACGGCAAATCCACAATCAGTAAAAAAGGTTGCCAGGTTTATGCTTGAGACTGTGGGGGATCTAACCTGGCATTATCATGCCGGTATTCGAACGGTGCCTTTTCAGGTCGCGGTTGAAAAAAATATTCCTTTGATTGTCTGGGGTGAACATGGTTTTGCAGAACTGACAGGGGTGGTGGCTTTGGAAGATTTTGTTGAGTTTACAAAATGGACCAGAAAAGAACATGACATGCGGGGATATGAACCAGAAGATCTGATTGAAAAATCAGGGGGTGTCATTTCCCGTCAGGATATAGCTCCTTATGTTTATCCAAATGATGAGGATATAGAAAGAGTTGGAGTTAAGGGGATATATATCAGCAATTTTTTTTATTGGGATGCCAAACAGCATGCAGAAGAGATGATTGAAAAGTGGGGCTTTGGAACGGTAAGCTATAAAAGGGAAAGAAGCTTTAACCTGTATTCAAAAATTGAAGATCATGCAAATGATATTCATGATTACCTGAAATATTTTAAATTTGGTTATGGCAGGTCAACAGATGATGCATCAATGGAAATCAGGCATGGAAGAATGACCCGTGAAAAAGGAATACAAATGGTCGAACAATATGATCATGTGGAGCCGAAAACACTTGAGACTTATCTGGATTTTCTGGGCATTACAAAAGTGAATTTCTTTCAGATGATAGAACCCATGAGGGATAAAGACATATGGGTAAAAAAGAATGGGAGTTGGCTGGTGAAGGACAGTGTGATTAACCACTTGGAAACTACATTTTCTGAGGCGGCAAAAGTTGACTCCTCATTGGACAGAACTTTTTCACAAAAGAACAGGCATCTGTATTATAATCCTGAGAACCCGCCCTTGAAAATTGGAGAGCCTGCTTTTGATGATTTTAATCTGAAATTTAGAATTATATGAAAGAAAGCAAAGGTACAAATATGACAAAACAGCTTGAATTCTGGAAATCGGATTTCGGTTTTGAATATTCCTTTAGGCGCAGAAATCGGATTTCCAAAGAAAATATTCAAAAGCTGCATCGAGACTGGGGGAAAATTTTATCCAGCGTCTTGAATCCATATCCCGAAAGTGTGCTTGAGGTGGGGTGTAATATCGGGCGGAATTTGATGGTATTACAAAATTATATTAATGATTTACATGCAGTTGAACCCAATTCCAGAGCATGCAGGGCCGTCCGGGAGAACAAGGAACTTGAGACCGTGACATTGCATGAATCGGACGGTTTTGCATTGCCCTATCCAGATAATAGTATTGATATGGTTTTTACATCAGGGGTATTGATTCATATTGCCCCAGGTGATCTGAAAAAAATGATGCGTGAAATTTACAGAGTTGCCAAACATTACATTGTATGTATTGAGTATTTTTCCCATGAACCAGAAGAAGTTCAGTATCATGGCAAAAGTAAATTATTATTTAAGAGAGATTTTGGAGGTTTGTACCTGGATACATTTCCAAACATTGATGTCCTTGATTATGGTTTTTTATGGCAGCGGTTTGATTCAAGTGACAACAGCCATTGGTGGCTGTTTAAAAAGTAGGATGCAGGATAAAGGGTTATGACTGAAAAATTTAAAATTGAATGGGTGAAGTCAGTTACGGAAAATATTCTTTGGATATGCCAGTTGCCTAGGTCTGGAGGAACTTTATTGTTAAGGCTTTTGGATTCTCATCCACAATTTCATTGTTACCCTGCTGTGTTTGGGTTCGCCAATAAGGGTCGTATCTGGCCCGATAAAAGCGCCATTTTAAACTCAGATAATGTTTTAGAGGATGTTTTTTCGTATATGAACATGGAAAAATTTCATCTGATAGGCATGAAAAAACAGTCTTCAAATATGGCTCAGGAATTATACCCCATTTATTTTAATGGAACCTGGTACAGGGAAATATTTAATCAATTCTTAGTCAAAGATAAACCACGAGATTATTTTAATGCTTTTTTTACGGCAATATTTAATGGATGGCGGAACAATCAGAATTTATACGGAATCAAAAAATATATTGTAGGGCAAATGACATTGCGCAGGCCAGAACTATACAAAAAAAACTTTATTAATTTTAAGCAGGTGTATCCCAATGGTAAAATGGTTTTTATGGTAAGAAGGCCTGATGATTGGCTGGCATCTGCAATTCATCTGCGCAAGAGTACGCCCTTTTCCCAGAATCCCTTTGAGATAATGGAGTATTATAAAATTATAGTACAACAAGCCGTGGTTATGGCCCGGCAAAAAGACCTGATAGTTTTCAGGTTTGAGGATCTGATTTTAAGCCCAAGGAAGACTATGATGATACTGGCGGATAATATACATATAAAATGGAACGAAATCCTTTTGGAGCCTACATTCAATGGAAGTCCTTTTTTCCAGAATTCCAGTTTTGAGCTTGAAAAAAAATCCGCAATTGATATAAATGTGATGGGTCGGGGAAAACAATTGGAGAAAAATATTTTAAAGGCCATAGATAAAGAGGTTCTTGATTTGTATGATACTATGTTGCAATATACTATTCATATTGCTTCCTAATCATTATCATCGGGGACTGGGAAAAATTAAGACAGGATTGCAAAGAGACTGGGCATTAGTAGAAGGACTTTGTCCGCCCATTTAGCGGAAATGCCAGAGTTGGCAAATCCACTAAATAGCGATTTGTCAAAAGGTTTTACTGTCCTGCAAGTTGCCCTAAAGCACGGCTGGCCTGAACCTATGGTATGGTCACAGGCTTTAAAGGGAAAGAATGATCAAACCCGGTTTAAAGAACTTAACTGGGGGATCGGGACAGGGGATTTTAGTTGTGGATTATTATGAAATTTTCAAAAAAAACCGGCTGGGCTCTAACCCATATCATCCAGGCTCCTTTGTATTCAGAACGATTTAATGCAGGCGTTGTGGCACCTATGCAGAAAAAAAAGATTTTCGGGGTTGTCAGCCGGTATGTGATGATTTTGAGATAAAATATCTGCAATTAGACAATTCCATTCAGAAACAATTTAAGAAAAAACTTTCTGAACGACTAAAAAACCCTCATGTTATTGCAAGCCAGCTTTCGGGCTTTAAAAATCATTTTAAAATAAAGCTTAGAGCGAGTGGCTATCGGTTGGTGTATGAAGTAGTTGACGAAGAAATTGTCATAATGGTTATTGCTGTAGGGAAAAGAGACACAAAAATGGTTTATAAAAAAGCACAAAAAAGAAAATGATTCAGTTAGGGCAGAATGTATAAAAAGATTTCAGCAGCGGTAAAGGCGGTGGAATTCTCAATTT
>JAQICW010000537.1 GCA_027858355.1 Desulfobacula sp. | reverse complement strand
ATTACATATATATTTTTAAGTCAATATGCTTTTACATATATTAATTTCGATTTTATTCCGTTATTCCGCGTTATTCCGGGGACAGCTTACTTATCTTTTTTCATTCAAATCGAGAGATGTTTTTTCCTTAATTATGTTTCCAGTAGAGAATTCGATCATTTATTGTCTTGTGACGGTATATGGCCTCCCCTCAGGGTTATAACCCACCTGAAATGTCCCAGGATCAAAACAGTCAGGTAAAACTGCTTGCTGAAAAGTTAAGAAACGTTGATTAAATCAGATTAAAAACACCTTGCATGTACCATTGGATGTACGCTATAATGCACCAAAAGCTAACCATTGGAGGATAATATGCAAAAATTAAAATTCGACCAAGACATAAAGCCGCTTTCGGAAGTTCGAAATGGCATGGCCAGTTTTATCAAGCAAGTCCATGAAACTAAAAGGCCGCTAATTATTACCCAACGTGGCAAAAGCGCTGCTGTATTAATTGACGTATATGAGTATGAGCTGATGCAGGGAAAAATAGACTTTTTGGATGATATACGCACTTCTCTTAATCAATTGAACAAGGGAGAAGGCATAAGTCATGAAAATGCTCGCAAAAAACTCTTTGAACGTATTGACTTATGAAGTTAATTTGGTCGCCCCTTGCTCTTGATAGAGCTTCCGAAATCGTTGATTATATATCGTTAGACAATCCTTCAGCAGCAAAAAGATGGGTTAATACAATTTTTGAGAAAGTTGAACAACTGATACCGTCCCCAGAAATGGGTCGCATCGTACCGGAAATTTCTGACAGCCTGTTTCGGGAAATAATATATGGTAATTACAGAATTATCTATCATCTTGAGCCAACCACAATTTCTATTTTAACCATACTCCACGGCAAACAAATTTTACCCATTGACGAAATAAAAGGATAAAAAGTTGTTGGACAACTCGGCATAAATTTCTTTTTGTTTCTATTCCTTTATTGACTTTGAAAGCGAATGTAATTACAATAGTTACATATAAATTATATAATAGTTTAAGGAATATTAAATATGGAAAAACAAATACGTACAAAGGATATTAAACTTATCCCTATAGGAAATTCCAAAGGAATCCGTATACCCAAAGAACTTATTCAAAAATATGGTCTTAATAATTCCCTTTTACTTGAAGAAACAGATACAGGATTGCTTCTTCGAAAAAAAAACGATAATAAACTTTCGTGGGAAGATACATATAGAGCTATGGCTAATGAACAAGAAGATTGGGATGATTTTGATACTACACTTCTTGATGGATTAGAGGATGAAAATTTTGAGTATTAAAAGGTATGAAATATATTATGCTGACCTTAATCCCACAGTAGGAAGCGAAATTAAAAAAATACGTCCCGTTGTTATAATTAGCCAAGATGAAATGAATAAATATTTGGAAACGGTTGTCGTATGCCCCATAACCTCAAAACTGCACATACAATGGAGAACACGACTCCAAATCAACTGTGTAAATAAAAAGGCTGAAATCGCAGTTGATCAAATACGCACCATTAGCAAACAAAGATTGAAAAAGAAAATCGATAAATTATCAAAAGTCACCGCCGCTCAGCTAAGGAAGCTAATAACTGATATGTACGGGGAATAAACAACAGATTCTTTATTCCGGTCAGTTTATTTCCCTATCGTTGTTGCCTCCTTGCCTTTGTGAGAGAATCAAGGTCTGTGGTGTTTTTACCCCGGGTGCAAACATAATCCCTGTCAATTTTCGCAATTGTGCAAAAAGCGTCTATCAATTCATCAGGGTTAAATACCATTTTTATTGTTACATAGGCTTTCATCAAAAAAACAATAAAACTTGTGTAGGGAATTTATTTTTCGTAAACTTTGTCTGAAGGGGGATATATCATGAAGATAACTCACCTTGGCGGTGGCGACTGTGTTACAGGCTCATGTCATCATCTCTGGATATCTGGATTGAATATTTTGATTGACTGCGGAATGGTTCAGGGGAAAGATTCTGTGCTGCCCATGGATAAATGGGAAATTCAACCGGGTGATCTGGATTATTTATTTCTTACCCATGCACATATTGATCATATAGGAAGGGTTCCTGAATTGATTGACAAGGGTTTCAGGGGCGAAATCATCTGTACCCATCCGACACGGGAACTTCTTTTTCCAATGTTAGAAGATGCAATGGGATTTTCAGACAGGAATGAAGATGAAATTGATGGGATTAAGCAGCTTATTGATGAACTTTCCTGGGGGTTTGAATATGGTCAGGTATTTGATCTGAAAAAAGGAGTACGTTTCAGTCTTGGAAATGCATGTCATATTCTGGGAACTTGTTTTGTTCAGTTTGAGTCTGGAAAATCAGGAAAGTCTGTTGTTTTTTCAGGAGATATAGGGCCAAAAGATACGCCTGTTCTGCCTGATCCTGATATTCCTGAAGCCTGTGATTTGCTTGTTCTGGAGTCAACCTACGGCAACAGGCTCCATGATGACAGGACAAGAAGGATAGAAAGGCTTGAGCAGATTTTATTGAAAGCATTACGGGATAATGGGAAAGTTTATATCCCTGCCTTTGCCCTGGGCCGATGCCAGGAATTGATCTATGAGATGGATCGTGTTTTTGCAGGAAAAGCATTTGCCAGACCTATACCGGTTTTTATTGATTCTCCCCTGGGATTAAAGATTACAAAGATATATTCCAGGCTTTCAGGCTATTGGGATGAAACAGCAAAAGGATTTTTACGTCAGGGGGATCATCCCATTGATTTTGATCATCTTTATGCTGTGAAAAATTATAAAGATCATGTACAGCTTGTTGATCTGCCCGGGCCTGCCATTATCATTGCCGGCAGCGGCATGTGCACGGGCGGCAGAATTATTGATCATCTTGCCAAGGGCCTTGAAGATTCTAAAAATGATATTCTTTTTGTGGGATATCAGGCTCATGGTACTTTAGGACAGAAAATTGTTAGATATTCCAGGAGGGAGAACGGGTATGTTGTGATGGGTGGTGAAAGGATAAAGATTAAGGCCCGGGTTCATGGGTTGTCAGGATATTCAGCCCATGCTGATCAGGCTCAGCTTGTTGAATGGGTTGAAGCAATGGAGGTAAGGCCAAAAGAGATCAGACTGGTTCATGGTGATCCAGAAGCTAAAAAGGCATTGGCTGAAAAATTAAATTTTATTCCCCGTACATATCAGTAATGAGTTTTCTTAATTGAGCAGCATTGATATTTGATAGTTCATCAATTTTTTTTCTCAATCTCTGTTTGTTGATGGTGCGTATCTGGTCAACTGCGATTTCAGCCTTTTTTATTTGCCATGGCATTATATGTATCATCCCAGGAAAGTTGATTGTCGTCTTTTTTTCGAAGAAGCAGTCCCCTGTCTGTTTCTTCAAGCATAAGAGCGTTATGAAGATCATATTTTTCAAGGTACATTCATGTGTACGTCAAGTTCTGATTTTCTCGCACAAAGCCACAACGTCACAAAGAGACAGTGTTGATTGTGATGAAAAGTGTCTTTTATATTGTTTCTAAAGGAGGAAAGATTTATATTGAGATCAACGCATGATTTTTAAATATTTAATTTTTTAACTATTGGTGACAAGAATGCGATTTTTTAATACGGCAGGGCCTTGTAAAATTGAGGATCATTATACGATCCCTCCACTTGAGCGATTTGATCTTGATGATATTTTAATGTTGATTGAGCAGAAAAAGTATTTTGTTCTCCATGCACCCAGGCAGACAGGGAAAACAACCTGTATGCTGGCTTTGATGGAATATCTTAATACGGAGGGCAAATATCATGTTCTTTATATTAATGTGGAAGCTGCCCAGGCAGCACGGGAGGATGTGGCAGCCGGGATGAAGGCAGTTCTTGCAGATTTTGTTTCCCGGGCTGAAGATGTTTTAGATGACGATTTCATGGATAAGGTTCGTCATCATGTGTTTAAAACAAAGAATGAGTTTTCAGCATTGTATGAAGTTTTAACCTTATGGGCAGCCAGCAGCTCCAAACCAGTGGTTTTGATAATTGATGAAATTGATTCTCTTGTGGGAGATACACTGATATCGGTTTTAAGGCAGATAAGGTCGGGGTATGACAAGAGGCCTGCAAAATTTCCCCAGTCCATTATCCTTTGCGGTGTCAGGGATGTAAGGGATTACAGGATTCATTCAGATAAAGATAAATCCATAATAACCGGAGGCAGTGCCTTTAACATAAAGGCCGAGTCATTGCGGCTTGGAGATTTTACCAGGGATGAGTTTGAATCCCTTTTGATTCAGCATACAAAAGAGACCGGGCAGAAGTTTAACAGAGATGGTATTGATCTTATCTGGAAATATACCCTTGGGCAGCCCTGGCTTGTTTCTGCTCTGGCCTATGAGGTCTGTTTTAAAATGAAGGAGGGACGGGACAGGTCATCCGATATCAGTAAGGAAATGATAGTCCAGGCAAAGGAAAATCTGATTCTAAGGAGGGAAACCCATCTTGATCAGCTTGCAGACAAGCTGAAAGAGGAAAGAATCAGAAATATAATTGAACCAATGCTTGCTGGTGTTGATGTGGAAGAACTTCCTGTTGATGATATTGATTATTGTATTGATCTTGGTTTGATAAAGAAAGAAGATCAGGCTCTTGTAATTTCCAATCCTATTTACAGGGAAATTATTCCCAGGCAGATTTCAACTATATCCCAGTATAATTTTGCTGCCAGATTTAAGACTGAATGGTATGTAAAAAAGGATGGCAGCCTTGATGTGAATAAACTTTTGAAAGGGTTTCAGGAGTTTTTCAGGGAGCATTCAGAGCATTGGATTGAGCGTTTCAGCTATAAGGAGGCAGGTCCCCAGCTTCTGCTCCAGGCTTTTCTTCAAAGGATAGTCAATGCAGGAGGAAGAATTGAGCGGGAATACGGCCTTGGCAGGATGCGAACAGATCTGCTGGTGATCTGGGACAGGGGGAATGGGGATATTCAGAAAATAGTCATAGAGCTTAAGATTTTATATAAAAGCCTTGAAAAAACCATTGAGCTGGGTCTTGAGCAGACAGCCAGGTATATGGAAAGGTGCGGGAGTAAGGAAGGTTATCTTGTGATTTTCAATAGAAGTGAGAATGTTTCCTGGGATGAGAAAGTTTTTTCGGAAAAAAGAAAATACAAAGGCCGGGATATTGTGGTATGGGGGATGTGATTAATTCTCGCACAAAGCCGCAAAGTCACAAAGAGACAGTGTTCTTTCAGAAGCTATGGCATTTTTTGTCTTGATGTATTAAAAAACGACAAAAGTATTCTCAGCCAGTGAACTTAAACATTCTCCTTCTTTTAGCACTTTTAGCAAAAAATTATGTATTGACTCCCTTTGGTGTGGCCCCTATAATAGGGTCGTAATTGTGGGGCAATTTTTGGCACCAAAAGGAGGGGGTATGCAACAAGCAAAATTTAGTCTTGAAGAAGAACAAGTAAATTTTTTGAATAGTTTTAAAACCTATGGATTCAGGGATAAAAGTTCTTTGATTCGAACAGCCATTGATAATTTAAGAAATAAATTGGAACTTGAAAACCTAAAACAATCTGCTGAGTTATATTCTGAAATTTATTCTGAGGATGAAAGCCTGAAAGATTTGACGGAGACAGCTTTAACTGGATGGCCGGAATGACAATATTGAAAAGAGGAATGATTATTGATGTAAATCTTGATCCGATCCAGGGTTCAGAGGCAGGAAAAATCAGGCCATGTATAATTGTTACCAATAATGTTTATAATGAAAGGGTTCCAGTTATTCAAGTTGTTCCGATTACTGTATGGAGTGCAAAAAAAAATCGAATAAAAACCAATGTTGAACTCAATCCTTCACAAGAGAATGGTCTATCAAAAAAATCCGTGGCAGATTGTTTACAAACACGTCCTATTGATCATCGTCATAGACTGGTAAGAATCCGTGGCAAATTATTACGTTCTAAAATGCAGGAACTAAATCAAGCTTTATTAATTGTTTTTGAACTTAAATTATAATTTTTACTCGCACGAAGCTACGAAGGCGCAAAGTTTTTTATATGATCTATATGAGACAACTAACCTTTTAACTATTGGAGACAGGGATGCGGTTTTTTAATACAGCTGGACCTTGTAAAAGCAAAAAGCACTATATGATTCCTCCCCTTGAGAGGTTTGATCTTGATGATATTTTGATGCTGATTGACCAGGAAAAGTATTTTGTTCTCCATGCTCCAAGGCAGACAGGGAAAACAACTTGCATGCTTGCTTTGATGGAGTATCTTAACAAGAAGGGCAGATATGATGTTCTTTATATTAATGTGGAAGCTGCCCAGGCAGCACGGGAGGATGTGGCAGCCGGGATGAAGGCAGTTCTTGCAGATTTTGTTTCCAGGGCTGAAGATGTTTTAGATGACGATTTCATGGATAAGGTGCGTCATCATGTGTTTAAAACAAAGAATGAGTTTTCAGCATTGTATGAAGTTTTAACTTTATGGGCAGCCAGCAGTTCCAAACCAGTAGTTTTGATAATAGATGAGATTGATTCTCTTGTGGGGGATACGCTGATATCGGTTTTAAGGCAGATAAGGTCGGGGTATGACAAACGGCCGGCAAATTTCCCTCAGTCCATTATCCTTTGCGGTGTCAGGGATGTAAGGGATTACAGGATTCATTCAGATAAAGACAAATCCATAATAACAGGCGGCAGTGCATTTAATATAAAGGCCAAATCTTTAAGACTTGGAGATTTTTCCAAGGATGAGGTTGATTCTCTTTTAATGGAGCATACAAAAGAGACTGGCCAGAAGTTTGCCAGGGATGCAAAGGAGATTATCTGGGAATATACCCTGGGTCAGCCCTGGCTTGTATCGGCCCTGGCCTATGAGGTCTGTTTTGAGATAAAGGAGGGCCGGGACAGGTCAACCGATATCAGTAAGGCAATGATCGCCCGGGCAAAGGAAAATCTTATTTTAAGGAGGGAGACCCATCTTGATCAGCTTGCGGACAAGCTGAAAGAGGAGCGGGTGAGAAGTGTTGTGGAACCGGTCCTCATGGGAATGCCCGGGGCATCAAATATTTCAGTTGATGACCTGGACTATGTTTATGATCTGGGTCTTATCCG
>JAQICW010000490.1 GCA_027858355.1 Desulfobacula sp. | reverse complement strand
ATCTTTTACTTCGACTTCGACTTTAAGGTGACCCTCAATCCTGGTTACAGGATCAATGGCAATCTTAATTTTTTTTCCAGCCATGACCGGAACAGCTTGTGGTTTACAGCGTGCATGATTTAAAAGTCGTTATGGTTAATATATTTATGATACTAGTGGTATGCGGGTTCATAGAATGGCGATGATGCATCTGGGAACCCAGGTTCAACACAACCAATGCAGACTGCATTATCCACACACCAGTTCATGCCGCTGTTCCATTTTCGTTTATAACAGTCAGCATATGTGTCCGGACCTTTACACCCAATATCCATACGGCAGCCTTTTGCATCAGAGAGTTTTTCAGACATGATTCCTGAATCATATTCATCCAGGTGTGGGCAGTTGTCATGGATGTTATCACCAAAGAAAATGGTGGGGCGGCCATCGTTATCCAATTCAGGAAGACCTTTGGTTAAAAGATGAACAATGGATCCCACAATCCAGTCCGGATGTGAAGGACAACCGGGAATATTGACACCGGGAGTTTTCATGCCATAAGTTTGAAAGAAATTCATTACCCCTGTTGCACCGGTTTCACTGCCGGAAGCAGCCGGAATTCCACCAAAAGAGGCACAGGTTCCTACTGCCAGAACGCTTCCTGCTTTTGCACCAAGATCTTTGACCATGTCAACCATGGTGATCTCTTTGTGGTTGAGTTCACCGATAACACAGTATTTCCCATTTGCGGCCATTGGAATGGCACCTTCAACTACTAAAGAGAATTTTCCTTTGTACTTTTCTGCAATGTGGTAAAGATTGTTCAGAGCAGTTTCCCCTTCGCTTGCCATTACTGTGGGAATAAACTGAAGGCTTATAACTTTGAGAAGTACATCTGCAATGGATGGATCAACACAGTTTAAAAGGGAAACTGAACAGCCTGTGCAGCCTTGCCCCTGTATCCAGAGAACCGGATGGGTTTCAAGGGCCTTTTCCAATGCTAAAACAAGGGCGGGATTGAATATTTGAGAAATACCAATTCCAGCAGCTGTCCCTGTAACGGTTTTCAAAAAAGTCCTTCGGGAAACCCCTGTTTTCTGTTGTTGGCCATCAAGCAACATTTCTTTGTCTTTCACGGGCACCTCCTTGATGCTGTTAAAAACTAATTATCTCATTACTTCTGTATAACTATTATATCAGCTCCAGCTATCATTGAGAGCCGGTTTATGCTTGTGCAAAATATGCCAACCTTACATTGTGCCAAATATGATTTTTAAATAAGTATAATGCTAAAATGCCCTTGTCAATAAAAAATATATTTTTAATTACAATTAGTTGACGAGATGGATTTAACCATTGTAATGTAGGATGAAGTTTGCTCAGAAAACCATTGATTTTATCTTGATGGTTTGGCAAAAAAAACAATATAGAAAGGAGATTGTTTTTGCACAATCAGATTCAGACCTGTTGTCAAAAAGTCATAAGTTATGTACCTGGATTTGTTTAATAAGGATATTTTGGTGGTGGGCTGCGGCAACTCGCTATTGGGTGATGACGGGTTTGGTCCGGCTGTGATCGAATCGCTTGAGGCACAAAATATCCTGGCTGACCATATCGGACTTTTAGATGCAGGCACTTCGGTCCGGGAGCTTCTTTTTGATTTACTGCTTTCCAGCCCTATTCCCAAGAGACTTATTTTGATTGATGCAGTTCAGCATTCTAACGTCTTGCCAGGAGAAATCATTCGCATTGATATAGATCAGATTCCGGAAAATAAGGTGGCTGATTACTCTCTCCATCAGTTCCCGACTATTAATATGCTTAAGGAATTAAGGGATGCATCTGTGATCGATATTGAGATTTATGCAGTACAGACTGACAATATCCCACAGATGGTTAAACCAGGCCTGAGCAAACCGGTCAAAGAAGCAGTCCGAAAATTTTGCAATTTAATCAAGCTAAAAGTATATGATCCAGAATTTATATCCTGTAACAGGGAGTCTGTCTGATGTCTTCCCGTTTTGAACCGATTATTATAGGTTTTTTATGCAATTGGTGTTCTTATACTGGTGCGGACCTGGCAGGGGTTGCAAGACTTCAGTATCCTCCAAATCTTCGTCCCATACGGGTGATGTGCACAGGTATGGTTCATCCAGATCTGGTGATGGAAGCATTTTCCCAGGGAGCGGATGGTGTTATGATCATGGGTTGTCATCCTGGTGAATGTCATTATATTGAAGGAAATACAAAAGCTGTGGTCCGGGCAGAAGTTATATCCATCATTCTTCAGGATATTGGTGTAGACCCATGCCGGTTTGAACTTAAGTGGATTTCCTCGGCTGAGGGATCTGTTTTTGCTCAGCTGATTACCGATTTTACAATGAAAATAAAGAAACTTGGCCCGCATAAGGTTAATCCCTGAGAAAGGAGACCATGAAAACATTTTTTAATCTTGTACAGGAAGTACAAAAACCAGGATTATGTTACCGGTGCGGCGGGTGTGCTGCATTTTGTACAGCCATTAACTATGGTGCACTGGAAATCGACAGAAACGGGAAGCCTGTTTATCAAGACATTGAAAAATGTATTGAGTGCGGCCTTTGTTACTCCATTTGCCCGGAAATTAAAGATCTGGATGAGGAAACAAAGCGACAGGCAGCCTGGAGTGAGCCCATGGGAAGGGTGATCGAGACCACTGTTGTCAGGGCATCTGATGTCAAAGTAATGGATCGGGCCTCGGACGGAGGTGCGGTTACAGGGCTTCTTCTTCATCTGTTTGACCGAAACAGAATTGATGGTGCCATTGTCACAAGACCGGTGGGTAAATATCAACGTCAGCCTTTTTTAGCAACCCCCCGGGAAGAAATATTGGAATCTACAGGGCTTTTTTTTGATACTTCACATGGATTGAAACGGTTCAGCGATCAGTATATGACATTTTCAACCATTGAGGAATTTGACCCCATGATTAAAAAGGGACTGAAAAGGGTAGCGCTGGTCGGCACACCCTGCCAGATTAAATCCCTTCGCAAGATGCAGGTTTTAAATCTAATCCCATCGGATTCCATAAAATTTTGATTTGGTCTTTTCTGTTCCGGCAATTTTACCTTTGGGATCAAGGAACAGCAGAAGTTGGCAGATATTGCAGGAATATCATTGGACGATGTCAGCCGGATAAACCTAAAGGACAAGCTCATTATCACACTGAAATCAGGGGATATCAAAACAGTGGAACTTGAGCAAATGGAATCCATGAAAAGGTATGCCTGTAACTATTGTTCTGATTATTCAGCAGAGTTTGCCGATATTTCCTTTGGCGGGATCGGTGCTGAGGCAGGGTGGACTACCATCATTATCCGGACCCCCCTTGGCAGGGCTGTTCTGGCAGACAGCCGAAATTTTAAAAGTATTGAACAATTTAATGTGGAGGACAATCCTGAGTTTGCCAGCAGAGCACTTCAGGAAGTCAGGAAGGCCTCTTCGGCAAAGAAGAAGAACGCCCGGTACAAGAGAAGAAGCCTTCAAGCTAAGTCAGTGCAGGTCACTGTGTAAGCGTATTAATGGATCTGCATGATAACAGCCAGGATTAATAACCAGGACTAACAACCTATTGCGAGGAAGCTATGCCCATAAAACTAGCAGGAGAGAGTTTAAATGCTTGTTCAGGATGTGAGATTTCCATTCTTGAAATGGGAGACAAGCTTTTAACGCTGCTGGAATTTGTCTCCATCGTTCATCTTCCCCTCCTTATGGACAGCAAACATTGCGATGGAAAAAATAATTCGCAGACTGTCAAACTGCCCAAAGCTGATGTGGGCCTTATCAGCGGGAGTATTAAAACCAAAGAACATCTTGAGCTTGCCCGAGCCATGAGAGATTCCTGTGATCTTATTATTGCTTTTGGAACCTGCGCCACCCATGGGGGAATTCCAGCCCTTGCAAATTCTTTTCATAATGATGATATGCTTGGGCATTGTTTTAATACCGTTGGGACGGATAAAGCTGATAGTTTTCCGTCCGATATAGTCCCAGAGTTGATGCCTGCCTGCTCTGCCCTTGATGAACACATCCGTGTGGATGTCTGTCTTCCAGGCTGTCCGCCTCATCCAGATCATATTTTCAGGGCGCTTCAATCGATTGAGAAAAAAGAGTCGTTTTTGCTGCCGGAGAAATCAGTGTGCGGCAATTGTCCTGTGGATAGGGATGGCAAAGGTAAGGTGAAAGAGTTGAAAAGGGCTTTGGAACTGCCACAATGGAGGGTTTTTGATGATACAAAAGAAGGATTTAAATGTTTCCTGGAACAGGGATTTCTCTGCATGGGGCCGGTGACCAGGGATGGATGCGGCGGAGATACAGAGCAGGCACGTTGTATTATGGCCCAGGTGCCCTGCCGGGGATGTTACGGCCCGGTAAAAAAGGAAGGCAACCAGCGGTTGGCCATGCTGAATGCCCTTGTATCCAACGGCATTGATATATCTTCTTTGCCTGAAACAGTGTCAATGCTCAGGTTTTCCGGGGGACATGGATTGTTGCACCCTTTACCCAGGATAAAGGAATCAGAATAATATGGGAAAAGTAATAAATATTCAACCCATCACCCGCATAGAAGGACATGCTTCGATCCATATCCAGTTAGATGATCAGGGTAATGTTCAGGAGACAAAAGTAGCGTTTAAATCCCTGAGAGGGTTTGAAAAATTTGTTGAAGGCAAGCCGGCAGAAGAACTTCCGAGGATAGTAAGTCGAATTTGTGGGATTTGCCCCTGGATGCATCATATTGCGTCCAACAAGGCAGTGGATGCATGTTTTAAGGTCACTCCCCCACCTGCCGGAAATCTTTTAAGGGAACTGATGTTGACGGTTGCCCATATTGAGGACAAGCTGCTTCATTTTTTCTTCCTTGCCGGGGCTGATTTTTTTCTGGGACCTGAGTATGATTACAGTGTTCGTAACATTATGGGGCTTGTAAAAGCAAACCCAGAACTTGCACAGAAAGTGATCAAGATGCGGCATAGGGCTAAAATGATTCTGGACAGATTTTCCAAAAAAACCATTCACCCTATTGCCGGTGTGCCGGGCGGTTTTGTAAAACCCCTTTCAATAGAGGACCGCAAAATATTTCTTGATAATTTGACGGAACTTTTAGATTTTGCCCTTTTTGCCCTGGAATATGCCAAAAAAGAGGTTTTCCCAAAATTTGAAGAATCTTACCCCGGCCTTGGAGAAATTACCACGGGTTTCATCGGGATGGTTGACAATAAAGGTGCTTTAAATCTGTATGACGGCAATATCCGGTTAATGAAACCCGATGGAAGCTATAAGGAGTTTTGCCCGGATGAGTATCTGGACCATCTGGCAGAAAAGGTGGTTCCGTTCTCATATGGGAAATTTCCCTATGCAAAATCCTGGGGGGAAGGATTTTCAATGGATCTTGATGCTCCAAAAGGCATCTACAGATCCAACACACTTGCAAGAATCAATGTGGCCGACCGGATTGCCACGCCAAGAGCCCAGGCTGAACTTGAAGAGTTCCGCGATCTGTATGGTCGCCCTGCACAATCCACCCTTCTTTATCATTATGCAAGACGGATTGAGGAGGTTTACACCTGTGAAAGGGCAATTGAAATCCTGAAAAATCCCAGGATCATCAGCCCTGAGATCCGAGCCAAGGTTGAACCCTGCGCAGGAAGGGGTGTCGGATGCGTTGAAGCACCAAGGGGAACCCTTATTCATGATTATTCTACAGATGAAAATGGTCTCATTACCCGGGTGAATCTCATCGTGGGCACTACCCACAATCTTGGTCCTATAAATATGAGCGTGGACAGGGCAGCAAGGGACCTGATTAAAAACGGGATTTATGATGATGCTATACTCAATAAGAT
>JAQICW010000447.1 GCA_027858355.1 Desulfobacula sp. | reverse complement strand
ATTGCTCCGTGTGGATTTAGAATAACGGAATTGAACCGGCTTCTTTTACCAGGTCCTGGCCCTTTCTTGAGAGAATAAAGGAGATAAAATCCATTGTTTCTCCCTCTGGCCAGCCCTTTGTAAACATGAAAAGCCCTCTGGATATGGGAAAAGATCCATTCAAGGTGTTCTCTTCAGATCCCTCAATACCATCTACTTTTACAGCTTTAATCTCGTGGTTCAGATACCCGAGACCCACATATCCTATGGCTCCTGGTGTGGTTGTTACGGCCTGTACCACACCACCGTTGGAGGGGACTGTCAGTGCGCTCGGGATAACGCGATCTTTTTTCATAACCAGTTCTTTCCATACACCAAAAGTTCCTGAAGAACTGTCCCTTGAAATCACAACGATTTTACCGGGGGTTCCGCCAATCTCTTTCCAGTCTTTGATTTTACCCAGATAAATATCTTTTAGCTGGGTCATGGTCAGATCATTCACGCTGTTTTTACCGTTAACAACAGGAACGATGGCATCCAGGGCGATTCTAAACGGCACAGGATAGACCTCTTTCGTCCCTGCCAGGCTGACTTCCTTTTGTTTGATGAATCTTGACGCATTGCCAATATCTGCGGTTCCATCAATAATCGCTTTGATCCCGTTTCCGGAACCGCCGCCGGAAAGAGAGATTTTTACGCCCGGATTCTGCGCCATATAGGCTTCGGCCGCCTTTTGTGCAATGGGAAGAACCGTGGTGGAACCCTTAATAACCAATTCTCCGGCAAACACCTGGGAAGATGCGATTACCATTGAAACAATTAACGCAAGTATTAATTTAGTAAATTTATTCATACTTTCTCCTTAAAAGATTAAAATAAAATAAATGCTTTTATCAAGCGTGGTTCATTTGAGAAAGAAGTCTACAATTGATGTGTTAGAATTGTATTAGGATTGTGTTATGGGTAGATTAAAACCCGGAAAGAAATATCTAAATGCCAACACTCTGTTTAAAAATTGACAAATAAAAGAAAAGAAGCATTTTTATACATCGGAAAAAGGAAAAAATATCCCTATGGGAAAATACAGAAGTTGTCATTACCAATAAAGGATTTATTAATATGAAAAAAGACACGCACAATTTTATTCAGGAATACAAAGGCCTGGGGGCTTTTGGCCTTGACCGGGAAACTGATGAAGAAACCATTATGTTTTATCTCCAGAAATTTTCTGAAGACTCTTTTTTAAAAGCATTTATCCCAAGACTGACAGATCAGGAACTTGAAGAGATATACCTGTTTATCAATGACAAATTAAAACAGCATCTTTCCGAAAATGAATATCATAGCCTTTTTTTAAAGGATCGGTGATACTGAAACCCGAAAGCTCATTCAAGGTCTTTACAAAGACCGAGGCCCCTTATATGATAGCTCCCGTGATATTAAAAGGCAGTCCACTGACAAGGGCGTGCATCGTTGAAAAAAACGATGGGATATTTTCAATTGAGGAAAAGGGAGGATGGCAATGGAGGAAATGTATTCAACCAGAGAAATAGCAAAATTTTTAAATATCAACGAAAAAATGGTGTATTCCCTCATCTCGGAAAAAGGCCTCCCAGCCTCCAAAGTAACGGGAAAATGGATTTTCCCCATAAATCTTGTCCGTCAGTGGGTAGAAGCGGGCACGGAAAATTTTCCACAGACGGCAAAACTGCCCCCTTACCACGGCCTTGTTCTGATTGTCGGCAGCAACGATCTTTTGCTCGATAAAATCATCTCAACCTTTAATCTCAAACACGAAAAACACATGGCCATGTTTGGCATGGCCGGTTCCCTCGGCGGGTTAAGAGCGTTAAAACAAAATCTTTGCCACATTGCATCGAGCCATCTTATCGGCGACAATGACGAATATAATTTCCCATTTTTAAAAGATGAAATGAACCAGATTCCTGCAGTTGTAAATTTCTGCTTAAGGGAACAGGGTCTTATCGTTCAAAAAGGAAATCCAAAAAACATCCTGTCCGTAAAAGATCTTGCCCGGCCGGATATCAAAATTGTCAACCGACAGCTCGGCACAGGAACCCGAAAGCTTTTTGATAACCTGCTGAAAGCCGCAGAAATTCAAGGTGAGTCCATTAAAGGATATAAATCCACACTGTCCAGACACATGGACGTAGGTCTGGAAATCCTTAACCAAAAAGCAGATGCGGGCCCCGGCATCCGGCCGGTGGCAAATATCCTTGGACTTGATTTCATCCCTGCCTGCTGGGAGCGGTTTGATCTTCTGATCAATAAAGACAGGTTCTTTGACCAGGGTATCCAGCTTTTTTTATCCCTATTAAAAGGAAAGGTGATCCAAGAGACGGCAGATGCCTACGGCGGCTATGACCTTTCCATGACAGGGAAAATGGTTTACCCGGCCGCATCACCTGAAAAAGAATAGATGTAACTCACCATATGTTGTTATAATTAGTCCGTATTGGTTATAATTTTACTATTTTTTCTCATACTGATATTTTTATATTGACTATCTCCTGATATTAACATATTCAGACTCTATTTTTACGGCTACTTCATTATAGAAAATGTAAAAGTAACCACAAAATTCGGCCCCAGTGGAGACTATGCATGGGAACTGTTTAATAAAATGGATTTGAAACCATTGCGATTCAAGGAAACTAATAAGCTAACCATAAATTATGTCGGCGGATGTTGGATGCCGCTGCTGAATTCAAACAATGTACAGGAGGTTGGGAAATGAATAAAAATCGAGTTATTAACTGGTTAATAGTATTTTTTTTGACAATGGGCCTTAGCGTCGCTGCCCAGGCTGAAACCAAAAGCCTGATGATGGCAACCACCACCAGCACAGATAACACAGGCCTTTTGGATTATCTTATCCCACACTTTGAAAAAGAAACCGGAATCATCTTAAAATGGACAGCCACAGGAACGGGCAAGGCATTAAAGCTCGGCCAGAACTGCGATGTTGATGTCCTGCTGGTACATGCCCCACCCGCAGAAAAAAAATACATTGAAAACGGATATGGAAAAGACAGAAGAGAAATCATGTACAATGATTTTGTTATCATCGGGCCTGAAAGTGATCCGGCCGCTATAAAAGGCAAAAGTATATCTGATGCCTTGCGCGCAATTAAAAACAAACCGGCTGTATTCATGACCCGCGGTGATGACTCCGGTACCCATAAAAAAGAAAAATCTTTATGGAAAGATGCCGGCATTGAACAGCCTGACAAAGAAAACTGGTATGTGCAGACAGGACAGGGAATGCTTGCCACCATCAATGTTGCCCAGGAAAGAAATGGATACACCATGACAGACAGGGGCACCTACATTAAGTACCAGTCCACAAAAGACGGCAATGCACCATTAATAATTCTCGTTGAGGGTGACTCCATCCTTTTGAACCAATACAGTGTGCTAACACTTGATCCAAAAAACTGCCCTGATGCCAAATATGATCTGGCGCTCCAATTCTCAGACTGGATGGCTTCACAAAACACCCAGAACCTGATAAAAGACTTCAGGCTTCTCGGAGAAAAGCTGTTTATACCAAACGCAAAATAGTACAAAGGACATTATGGACTTTATTGTTGCAGGCTTTATCAAAGCCTTCGAGCTTCTGCTAAGTGGCGACAGCTCAACCTGGACTGCGGTCTGGGCAACATTAAAAGTATCCACCTGCTCCATGTTTTTAAGCATTATAGCAGGCCTGCCTTGTGGCTTTGTTCTTGGATATTTTGACTTTAAAGGCAAAAAGCATTTAAGAACGATTCTTGATACAATGCTTGCCCTTCCAACGGTTTTCATCGGCCTTGCCGTTTACGCATTTATTTCACGACAAGGGCCTCTGGGCGATCTGGGCCTGCTGTTTACGTTGACAGGGATTGCCATCGGCCAGACCATCCTTGCCTTCCCAATTGTAACTGCTATTACCGCCACAACCATTGAAAACATAGACCACGACCTTAAACTCACCCTTGTCAGCCTGGGCGCGGGCAGACGTAATATCATTGCCACCTGTCTCTGGGAAGTCAGATACGGCATTCTGGCAGCAGCAGTCACAGCTTATGGCCGCGTGTTAACGGAAGTCGGGATATCCATGATGGTGGGCGGCAATATCAAGTACCACACAAGGACGATTACAACTGCCATTGCCCTTGAAACAAACAAAGGCCTGTTTGCCGATGGAATTGCCCTGGGGCTTGTTCTGATCATGATTGCATTTATTGTGAATCTATCCCTGTCTTTTTTAAGGAAGCAATGACAAAAATAAATCCTGCATACCATTTAAAAAATATTCAACACTATTATGGAAACACAAAAGTGCTGGATATTGGTGACCTTAAAATTGAAAAAGGATCCATCACAGGTCTTATTGGACCCAACGGCAGCGGGAAAAGCACGCTTTTAAAACTATTGGCCTTTGCCCAGAAACCAACCCTGGGACAGATCTTTTATAAAGGGCGTATGGAATTACCGTTTTCAACATCCATCCGCTCAAAAATAAGTCTTCTGACCCAGAAACCCTATCTGTTAAAACGAACTGTTTTTGAAAATATTGTCTATGGATTAAAGATCAGAAAAGAAGAAAAAAATCTTGAAAAAAGAGTAAATAAGGCGCTTTTAAACGTTGGCCTTGATTATCAAAATTTTGCCACAAGATTTTGGCACGAATTATCAGGTGGAGAAGCCCAGAGGGTTGCCATGGCTGCCAGGCTTATCTTAAAACCTGAAGTTCTCCTCCTTGATGAACCCATTGCAAGTGTTGACATTGAAAGCGCCGGGCTGATCCGCCAGGCATCCTTAAACGCCAGGGAAAACTGGGGGACCACACTGGTTATTGCAAGCCATGACCTGCAATGGCTATATTCCATCTGTGACCATCAGCTTTCCATCTTTAAAGGAAATATATTTTCCACAGGCATGGAAAACATTATCACAGGTCCCTTTGAAAAATCAGATCAAAAAACCCTTATAAAAAAACTTGAAGACGGACAGATCATCACGCTGAATGCGCCTTCCCAAACTGCATGCACAGCCATTATCAGAAAGAAAAATATCTGCCTTGATCTTGAAAAACAATCCGGGAATGGCCATCTCAATCAATTATCCGGCCATATCACTTCCATGCTTTTGGAAAAAAAGAGCGAGACCATCATGGCAACCATATCTATCCATGATCTTTCCTTAATAGTACTGCTTTCTCCAGATCAGATCGGTGGGCTTGATCTTTATCCGGGCAAAAAAGTCATCCTCAATTTTCACTCACATGATGTTGAATGGATTTAAACCAAATCTAACCTTTGTCCGGCTTCAGGACAAGAAAAAATAACTTCCCATATTTATTCATATGGCCTGCGGTAAATTCTGCATAATCACCGTTTCCACAAAAAAGGTCTGCCCTTGCAGGCCCTTTAATGGCGCCACCTGTATCCTGATTCAATACAAAAAAAGAAGCTGGTTCCCACTCTTTTAAAGAATGGCTGTCGTTTTTATCCGGTAACATAGAGGTCACAAGCAATTGGGCCTGCATAAAGCACAGAGCCCCTTTTGGAAACAATCTGCTGTCTGTTGCAATAGAACGAAGAGCTGTCACTTCAACGCCAAGACTGCCATAGGGCCCGCCGTCTTCTGTCTGGAAAAACACAAAGCTCTCATTGTGGTGCAAGACTTCATCCATTCTTTGTGGATTCAGCTCAAGCCAGGTTCTTATGGCCTGCATGGACATATTTTCTTTTAAAATTTCATTTTTCCCGATCAGATATCGCCCGATGGATCGATATGCATTTCCGTTGCTTGCCGCATAGTGAACCCTTAACACATCCCCATTGCCCAGATTAATTCTTCCTGACCCCTGGACTTCCAGAAAAAATCGGTCTACCCTGCTTTTAAGCCATACAACAGGCTTGGATCTTGTATGAAAATCTTCTACAGCGTTAATTTGTTGCCTTGAATAATAGGGCACCACGCGCCTTGAATCATTAACCCTTGCCACCAGGCGTTTATGACCCTTGTACTGATCAGAAAATGCTGACAAATCAATTTCCAGCAAATCCTGTGGCCTGGAATAAACCGGGTAGAAAAACTCTTCACTCTTTTCAATGCGCCCGTCAAAGATCGGCTCAAAATACCCTGTAAAAAGAACCTTATCATCTTCATTGCCTACTGCTTCATAAACAATAATATCTGATTTAATAAAATCATTTAAGGCTTTGCTGGAAGTCTCTTTTTCCAGAAAACCTTTAAAGGTTTCCAAAGAGGTGATCATATGGCCGGCAGTGTATATCTCTTTCCCATAATGGAATTTTCTTTCTAAAGGGACCTTATTAAAATACAAAAGGCTGTTATCAATTGAAGCAGTTAAACCCTGAAATTCAATATTATCAACAAATAAAGGATAGGTTTCAGGGTTTAGTTTTTTCAAAGAACTAAATTGTGTAATTTCTTCTCTTATCCCGGGATAGCATCCACTGAAACAACAGGCCATGGCCACAAACCAAAAGATCAAAATGGGCTTTAACGACATTTTACGTGTGACCTTTATGTTACGTGTGACCTTCAGGTTATTCTTCATTTTGATACAGCCTGTTAAATTCTTTCGCCATTGTTTTTGAATCTTCTATTTTTTGCAGATCATCCATTGTTTGAGAAGACACCTCCAGGGTTTTCAGTTTTTTTGCTGTGGACATGACTCTCGTCTCCATTGCACCCACTGTCCTGTTATAGGTTGCCGCAGTTTTTTCAATGTCCTTTCCGAGCTGGTTGATATTCTCGGTCATGGTGCAAAGCCTTGAAATAAGTTCAACCCCCAGATTTCTGATCTCTTCGGCATTTTCATAACTCTTTTTTTGTTTCCAGGAATAGGAAACAGCCTTTAAAAGGGCTATCAGCGTGGTTGGAGTGGCAAGAATCACCCCTTTTTCTATCCCCTTTTCAATCAAGTCCGGATGAACCGATAAGGCAGCAGAAAAAAAATTTTCTCCCGGAATGAACAGCACAACAAATTCAGGGGTGGGAGAAATTTGTTGGAAATAATTCTTGGATGACAGGTTTGAAATATGCATCAGCACCTGTCGTCCATGATCTTTCATTCGTTCCTGCCTTACCTTTACGCTTAAAGCTTCGAGAGCATCCAGATAGGCCATCAAAGGAACCTTTGAATCAATAATAATCTTGCGGTTTTCCGGCAGTGTGACCACCATATCAGGACGGATAGACCCTTTACCGCCCCCGGATGAAAGCTGTTCTTCAAAATCACAGTACTCGGTCATGCCAGCCAGTTCCGCCACCCGCTTTAAGGTAATTTCCCCCCACCTTCCTCTGACATGGGGAACCCTTAATGCCTTAACAAGATTTCCGGTTTCTATATGAAGAAGGGTCTGATTTCTTCCCATTTCCAAAAGTTTTTCAGTGATGGAACCATAGGCATTTTCCCTGTCTTTTTCCATGATATTGAGGTGGGCTTCATATTGATCAAGGGTCTTTCTTACAGGATCAATGGTTCTTAAAATATCATTTCCCTTGATATCAAAATCTTTTTTGGCTTCTTTCACATAGGAAGAAAAATATTTATCTGCAAACTCCATGAATCTGGTGGAATTGTCAAACAGCGCCTCATGGGACAGTGTTTTCAATTTTTTTGAAAAAAATAAAATCCCTGACCTTGCAAGAATACCGCAGACAAGAACTCCCACACAAAAACCGATCCCCAGATATGCCAGATTTTCAAGGGTGACCATATTATTTTGCAGTATATGTCCCGCTTTTACCCCCTGATTTGGATTTCAAATAGATATCAGATATTCTCATGGCCCTGTCATAGGACTTACACATGTCATATATGGTTAAGGCCGCAACAGAAACAGCTGTCAACGCCTCCATTTCCACGCCGGTTTTACCGGTCAGAGACACCTCAGCCTCAATATCAATGGCATGATTTTTAACATCAAAAGAAAAATCAACCCGGGCATGACTTATATTTAACGGATGACACATGGGGATCAGGTCCGATGTTCTTTTTGCTGCCATGATACCGGCAATTCTTGCCGCTTCAAGGACATTTCCCTTTTTTACTTTTTCATCCATGATCCTGGCAAGGGTGTTCGCTTCCATAAAAATCCTGCCTGCAACAACGGCGACCCGCCTGGTTTGGGTCTTGTCACCCACATCCACCATTCTAACCCTGCCGTCCTTATCAAGATGTGTAAAATCTGTCATTTTTATTACCTTTCAGCAAAATATTGTGTTTTGCTGGTTACCTGAGCCTTAACCAGGTTCAAGGTATCACTCAATGCTTCAAGTACATTCTCCCGGATATCCCCGGCAACCACCAGAAACATCACATCATCACCCACGGCAAGTATTTCTCCTTCATTGATAGGAATCAGAATATCAATAATACCCGGCCTTTTTTTCTGTTCATTGAGGATCTGATCCAGCCGGTTATGGTCTACAACAACTTCAAGTCCGGTCACTTCATCTCCTTCCCTGGATGTGGCTCTGACCACACCATTATGACATAAAATCATCCCTGCCTTATGAAAATCAGGATGTTTTTTTATCTGATCCATCATTGTTACAATATCCATATCTTTCTCCTTATTTATTTTCCTATTTATTTTCCTGTTGGTTTGCAATGATCTTAGCTTTTTCAAGATCTTTTAGAGTATTCACATTAAAAATAAACTGCATCTGAGGGTCCAGCATTTTTAATTTATCCACTGGAATCTCCTTAACCTTTTTTTTTCTGAAAAATTTTTTAATCATAAATATATTTTTTTTAAGGTTCTCCTCTATCAAAGGTATACAATCCCTTGAATACACGGCAGACAAAGGCTCAAGCCCGTCATCTGTCTGGGGAATAATCACTTCATACCCAGGTCTTATACTGCCCACAATATACTCGACAACGGATCGTTTAACAAACGGGGTATCACAGGCTGCCACATAGGCATAGGGATAGGAGGCATAAAAGAGTCCTGCATGAAGGCCTGCCAGCGCGCAATGTGACGGGATAATATCTGTCACCACCGTCATATCCCAGCCTGCAAACTCTTTGGGCTCGTTTACCACTATAATGACCTCTTTAAACAGGCTTGAGAACAATTCATAAATAGTTTCAAGGATCATCTCATCCCCGATCTTTCGAAAGGCTTTTTTTCCCCCCGGAAGTCTGCTGTTTTTCCCTCCAGCCAGTATCACACCTGTATAGTCAAATTTCATTCACACCTGCCCTGCCAAAAATAAATTTTTATTTTACACGGGTTATAGCAACTCAAACTTAAAATCTCAAACTTAAAATCTCAAACTCAAAATCTCAAACTCAAAATCAAGGTGTTGCCCGCTATAAAAAAAGATGATAAAGATTCTAATACTATAATAAATCAAGGGAGGGCGGTTATATGAAAAAGAAAAAAACCATCCTGAATGATCAGGATTTCAAACGGATCATCACAAGAATGTCCCATGAGATAATAGAAAAACACAAAGGGACAAAAAACCTTGCCCTTGTCGGAATCCAGACACGGGGTGATTTTCTTGCAAAAAGGCTGGCAGATCAAATCCGGAAAATAGAAGCTGTAACCCTTCCCGTTGGCAGCATGGATATCAACATGTACAGGGATGACTGGACAAAAATAAGCCATCAGCCCATAGTACGACCCTCCAACATTCCTTTCTCCGTGGATGACATGGATATTATCCTTGTGGATGATGTGCTGTTTACAGGCAGAACCATCAGAGCTGCAATGGATGCTTTAATGGATTTTGGCAGGCCTTCCCGCATTGAGCTTGCCATCCTGATAGACAGGGGACACAGGGAGCTTCCCATCCAGGCGGATTACAATGGCTTATCCATAAACACCGAACATCAGGATATGATCAACGTCATGGTGGCTGAACATGACAAACAAGATATGGTTTTCATAGAACAGGATTAAGATATGAATACACTTTTACACAAACAAAACCTGCCAGATGACATTAAAATTGCAGTGATTTCAGTCTCAACAACAAGGGGCCTGGCTGATGACAAAGCTGGTGCCTGGATAAAAAAACAGGCAAAAAAAGAAGGCCACGAGGTGTTGATTCATCAGACTGTTACCGATGATATTGAAACCATCAGGGAATTAACCCGGCATGTAACTGAAAAGATCTGCCCGGATGCCATAATTATGACCGGAGGCACTGGTATCAGCCCCAAAGATGTTACCATTGAAGCTGTCAAGCCCCTGTTTGAAAAAGAACTCACCGCCTTTGGCACCCTTTTCACCCAGTTAAGCTTTGAAGAGATTGATTCTGCAGCCATTCTCTCCCGGGCCACAGCCGGAATCATCAAAAACACCATTATATTCTGCATGCCCGGTAGCATCAAGGCCTGCAAACTGGCCTGCAATGACCTGATATTTCCGGAACTTGGGCATATTTTAAAGCATATAAGGGAATAAAAAAATGAAGCCTCTTGAAGAATTTATAACCGATAAAAAAGACTTTCTCAAGCCTGAGAAAATGCAAAAGGCTTAAATTTATGAATTCAAACAACTTAGTTAATCTTCTTGTTTCAGAAAAACAACAGATAATTCTTAAAAAACTGTCATCCTCCATGCCGGATGTTACTTTAAATGACCGGCAGATCTGTGACTTTGAATTACTGGCAACTGGCGTTTTTTCCCCTTTAAAGGGGTTTATGAAACAAATCGATTATGAGTCTGTCCTGGATCGCATGCGCCTTGAAAAAGGAGAACTCTGGCCTGTTCCCATCTGTCTGGATATCCCGGAAAGCCTTGCAGCTACCCTTGAAACCGGACAGTCTGTGGCCTTAAGAGACCCGGAAGGTTTTCTTCTCGGGATCATGAATATCGAAGATATCTGGCCTCTGGACATGGAAAAAGAAGCCCTGGCCATATATGGTACCCTGGACAAATCCCATCCTGGTATTGACTACCTTTACAACAAATCCGGAAAATACTATATTGGTGGTGAAGTTCAAGCCCTGAACCTTCCCATCCATCCTGATTTTAAACAGATCCGGAACACGCCGGCTGAAGTTCGAAAAATATTTTCTAAACTTGGTTGGAAACGCATCGTAGGTTTCCAGACCCGGCCGCCCATACACAGGCCCCAATTTGAAATGACCATCCAGGCCATGCAGAAAGCCCGTGCAAACCTTCTTCTCTTGCCCATAGCAGGCGTTACAAAACCAGGCGACTTTGATCATTTCACCCGCATGCGCTGTTACCAGAAAGTCGCTGCCCACTATCCTCCTGACTCGTATGTGTTAAACCTGCTTCCTTTGGCCATGAGAATGGCTGGCCCCAGGGAAGCCATCTTACACATGATCATCGGAAAGAATTTTGGCTGCACCCATTTTGTCATTGGCCATGATCATGCCTCTCCTGGCAATGGCAGCAGCAATAAACCTTTTTATCAATATGATGAGGCAATAAAACTTGCCAATAATGCCCATAAAGAGATAGGGGTTGAGATCATCACATTTGAAGAAATGGTATATCTTCCTTTTGAAGATGAATACAAGATTGCAAATAAAGTCCCAAAAAACATAGACACCATTTCTTTTACGGGAACGGATATCCAGAAAAGAATCCGGTCCGGCAAAAAAGTACCGGACTGGGCCACTTTCCCGGAAGTCATCCATGAACTTCAAAAATCCTATCCCCCTCCTGCAAAACAGGGACTTACTATATTTTGTACAGGGCTTTCCGGAGCAGGTAAATCCACCATCGCCAATATCCTTTATTCAAAATTTCTTGAAATCGGGACAAGGCCTGTCACCCTTCTTGATGGAGATATTGTCAGAAGAAACCTTTCTTCAGAACTCAACTTCTCCAAGGAACACCGGGATATCAATGTAAAAAGAATCGGTTTTGTAGCAGCAGAAATTACAAAAAACAGAGGCATTGCCATCTGTGCTCCTATCGCACCCTATGAAAATACACGAAACAAAATCAGGGAATCCATCGAAGCCCATGGCGGGTTTTTTGAAATCCATGTTTCCACCCCTATCGCAGAATGTGAAAAAAGGGATAGAAAAGGCATGTATGCCAAGGCAAGGGCCGGCCTTTTAAAAGGTTTTACCGGAGTTGATGATCCCTACGAAGATCCCTCCAATCCTGAACTTAAAATCGACACCACAAGCCTGACCCCAGAGGAAGCCGCCCAGGAAGTTTTGCTTTATATCAGCCAGAAAGGGTTTATTTAATTCTAACACCAAACAAGAGGCAACATGACAAAAAAAGCATTAATAACCGGTATTACAGGCCAGGACGGGGCATACCTTGCTGAATTCCTGCTGGATAAGGGATACCAGGTCCATGGTATCAAAAGAAGATCATCTCTTTTCAATACAGACCGGATAGACCACCTCTACCAGGACCCCCATGAAAAAAACAGAAACTTTATACTTCACCATGGAGATCTGACAGATTCAACCAATCTTATTAGAATACTCCAGCAGGTTCAGCCCGACGAAGTCTACAACCTGGCTGCCCAGAGCCACGTGGCTGTCTCTTTTGAATCCCCGGAATACACTGCTGACACAGACGCCCTTGGCACCCTGCGCCTCCTGGAAGGCATCCGGCTTCTTGGCCTTGAAAAAAAGACCCGGTTTTACCAGGCATCCACTTCAGAACTCTTTGGCAAAGTCCAGGAAACCCCCCAGACTGAAAAAACACCATTTTATCCCAGGAGCCCCTATGCCGCAGCCAAACTCTATGCCTACTGGATCACAGTCAATTACAGGGAAGCTTATAATATCTATGCCTGCAACGGCATTTTGTTCAACCACGAATCCCCCCTTCGCGGGGAAACCTTTGTCACCCGCAAAATCACCCGTGCCCTTTCCAGGATCAGCCTTGGCCTGCAGGACTGTCTCTTTCTCGGCAACCTGGATGCAAAAAGGGATTGGGGACATGCAAAAGATTATGTCAAAATGCAGTGGCTCATGCTCCAGCAGGACCATCCAGAAGATTTTGTCATTGCCACAGGCAAACAATACTCGGTAAAAGATTTTGTTAACATTGCCGCCAAAGAGCTGAATATCGACATCACCTGGAAAGGCAAAGGCGTTGATGAAAAAGGATTTGACAAAAAAACCAATAATCAGATTGTTGCCGTGGATCCCAAATATTTCAGGCCCACAGAAGTGGAAACCCTTTTGGGTGACCCTTCAAAGGCAAAACAAAAACTCGGCTGGGAACCCAAAATAACCTTTCAGGAACTTGTCACAGAAATGGTCCAGCAGGACCTTATTGAAGCCAAAAAAGATCACCTGTGTCAAACCCATGGATTTAATACTTTTAACTACAACGAATAGTAGGAAACAGCCTTGATCTCATCTGCTTATGAAAATAATATTGAAAAACCCATGCTAAAGGAACTTGTCCAGTGAAAAATCTCCTTGTTACTGGTGGTGCAGGCTTTATTGGCACAAATTTTGTTTATTACTGGCTCAATAAATACCCAGACGATCATATTATTGTTTTAGATGCATTAACCTATGCAGGAAATAAAGAAAATCTTACCCAAGCCCGGAAAAATACCAAATTTGAATTTATCCATGGCAATATTCTGGATCAAGGCCTTGTTGAATCTTTGATCAAAAACCATAACATTGATACCCTGGTCCACTTTGCTGCAGAATCCCATGTGGACAGATCCATCCAGGGTCCTGATGAATTCATCACCACCAATGTTGTAGGAACCCATACCCTTCTCAAGGCTGTAAAAAAAATCTGGATTGATGAAACCCCCCAGGCCCATCGTTTTCACCACATCTCAACAGATGAAGTATATGGATCTTTAAAACCAGATGACCTGGCCTTTACTGAAAACACCTCCTATGCACCCAATTCACCCTATGCTGCAAGCAAGGCTGCATCAGATCATCTTGTGCGGGCCTACCACAAAACTTTTGGGTTACAGGTAACCATCAGCAACTGCTCCAACAATTATGGACCCTTTCAGTTCCCTGAAAAACTCATACCCTTAATCATCACCAATATCCTTAAGGGAAAGCCCCTGCCCGTTTATGGAGACGGCAAACAGGTCCGCGACTGGCTTTATGTGGTTGATCTTAACCTGGGTGTTGTTCTGATACTTGAAAAAGGCAGAACAGGAGAGACCTATAATATAGGCGGAAACAACGAATGGACCAATATAAACATTGTTCAACTGGTATGTGATTTAATCCATGAAGAATTTTTACAAGACAGGGAACTTGCAAAAAGGTTCCCAAATTGCCCGTCATCAAAAGGCAATCATCCCAAAATACTTATTACCCATGTGAAAGACAGATTAGGCCATGACCGCCGCTATGCCATCAACGCAGATAAAATATCTTCAGACCTTGGGTATTCACCTAAAGAGTCGTTTAAAACAGGTCTCCCAAAAACCCTGCAATGGTTCCTGGCACCCGAATGTATCTAATGAAAAAAACCGATAAAATATTCATTGCAGGCCCTAAAGGCCTCGTTGGTTCAGCCATCATCCGCCATCTTGAAAAAACCGGTTACACCAGCCTGCTTGTCCCTTCCCATTCTGAACTTGAACTTATGGAAAGCCAGGCTGTATCCAGATACTTTGAGAAAAACAAACCCGAGTATGTATTCCTGGCCGCAGCAAAAGTAGGCGGAATCCTGGCCAACAGCACCTATCCTGCCGACTTCATCTACCAGAACCTGATGATCCAGAACAACATCATCCACCAGTCCTATGTTCACAATATAAAAAAACTCCTCTTCCTGGGCTCTTCCTGCATCTACCCCAAACACTGCCCACAACCCATGAAAGAAGAGTATCTTATGACCGGCCCTTTGGAACCCACTAATTCACCCTATGCCGTGGCAAAAATAGCCGGAATAGAAATGTGCTGGTCTTACAACCGGCAATATGGAACAAAATTTATCCCTGTCATGCCCACAAACCTTTATGGCCCCAACGATAATTTTGATCTTGAAACATCACATGTGCTGCCGGCCCTGATCAGGAAATTCCATGAAGCCAGACAAAACAATGCCGAATCAGTAACGGTCTGGGGCACAGGCTATCCAAAAAGAGAATTCCTTTACGTAGATGATCTGGCTGATGCATGCCTCTTTATAATGCAAAAAGAATTCTCAGACCAGGAATATAAAAACAAACCGCTTTTCAATATAGGCTCCGGCAGGGATATCAGTGTAAAAGAGCTTGCAGAGCTGATAAAACAAATAACCGGCTTTAAAGGAAAGATTGTTTTTGATACTTCCATCCCTGATGGGACACCTCAGAAGCTCTTAGACATTTCTAAATTAAAAACTCTGAACTGGTGCGCAGCAACTAAATTGAAAAATGGAATAGCAGGTACCTATGCTGCTTTTCAAAAAATACACTCTTCTATAAAATAAGGCAGATTAATTATGCGTAAGGGAATCATATTAGCAGGCGGATCAGGAACACGGCTTTATCCTTTGACATATTCAGTCAGCAAACAGCTCATGCCCGTGTATGACAAGCCCATGATTTATTATCCCCTGTCAACACTCATGCTTTCAGGCATAACCCAGATACTGATCATCACAACACCCCATGACCATGACAGCTTCAAGCATCTGCTGGGTGACGGCTCCCAATGGGGCATCTGCCTGGAATATGCAATCCAGGCTTCCCCTGACGGACTTGCCCAGGCATTTATAATCGGAGAAGATTTTATAAAAAATGATCCCGTCACTTTAATCCTGGGAGATAATATCTTCTATGGTGAAGGTTTATCAGACCGGCTGCAGGTAATTGCCCGAAAAAACAAGGGTGCAACCATATTTGGATACTATGTCAAAGATCCCCAGCACTATGGAGTTATAGGTTTTGACAGCAGCGGCTGTGTCACCAGCCTGGAAGAAAAACCAGAAAATCCAAAATCAAACTATGCAGCCACAGGACTTTATTTCTATGACAATGATGTCATCCGGATTGCAAAACAGATTAAACCCTCTGCCAGAGGAGAGCTTGAAATAACAGATGTTAACAACACCTATCTGGCACAAGGCAACCTGAATGTAGAACTGTTCAGCCGGGGAATGGCCTGGCTTGACACAGGAACACACGAATCCCTTCTGGATGCAGCAACCTTTATTAAAGTTGTAGAAGACCGCCAGGGAATAAAAATTGCCTGCCCTGAAGAAATTGCCTTTAGAATTAAACTCATCAATGCAGAGCAATTGGAAAAAATAGCTGCGCCCATGAAAAAAAACGGCAATGGCCAATACTTATTAAACCTCTTAACCTTAAGGTCACACGTAACCTGAAGGTCACACGTAACCTGAAGGTCACACGTAAACCAAATCGGATAGAAAATGAAATATACTCAACTAAATA
>JAQICW010000428.1 GCA_027858355.1 Desulfobacula sp. | reverse complement strand
CAGGGCCAGGTTTGAATCCTGGGAACAAAAAGGAGAAAAGGACCTTTTTACCAGATGCAATGAAAAAGCAAAAACTCTGCTTAAGGACCATGTGGTTGAGCCTAAACCAGATGAAATTGAGTATGAGATTGACAAGCATCTGAACCCAGCTAATCTCTGCACGGCCTGAGTGAAATTTGTTAAACTGAAAAAAGTAGATACTGTTCAGGTTTACCAATATAACATCAAAAGAAATTCAGAGGTTATTCTGCCAAACTAAATTATTGATCAAGGAATTTCATGGCAGAGCAAATAATATTTATTACCACAGGAAGAATATAATCAGATATCACTCCAGCATTGGCATCTGGAGTTGTTATTCCCGGGACAAGTATGACATGGCTTAAGGGATATTTTTTCAGGGCTGATAGCTTTGTATCAAGTGAAAATCCTTTCTGGGTGATAACAACAAGCCGTGCATATCGGCTACCAAAGGTGGCCAGTTCATCCAGGGCTGAATCAAAATGTGTTTCACTGGTGCCATCAATAATCACAAGGCAGTCCTGGTCTTTGTCATATTCCGGTTTTAATACGGGCAGATACCATTCATTTTTAAATATAAACGGCAGAACCGAATCTGCTTGAAAGGGCATGGATAATTCCTGCAAAAAGGCATCCACAGTGGCTCCTCCCAGGTATCGGTTTTCCCATGCACAGATATCCCGCTCAGGGTAGTGTTTCACCATTATATGCCGTGGTTCCAGCTTCACATATTTTTTTTCCACCAGGGAATCCACCATAACCAGGTGGGAATATGCGCTGACACCAAAAGTTTCACCCACAAACTTCTGGGCTTTATGGGTACGGAATCCATGTTTCCAGGAAATACAATTTCCTCTCATATTGGTGATAAAAAGTCTTTTTTTATAGGTCTGATTTTCATTTATTGCCGTTTGGATGGTCTGTCTCAGCTCTTCATCGTTGAGGGTGGTGATTACAGCCGGCAAAAAGAGTTTAAAATGATCATTGAGCCGCCTGGATCGGTCGGGGAACTTATAGAACATTACCTTTGAAAAAAACAGGGAAAGTGCAAAATAAACATGTTCGTGTTGACAGGATAAAACCAGATCTCGAAAAAAATAGGTGCCAAAAGATCCTGAAAATGCCTGATACACTTTTTTCCCGTTGTCAGGACCAATCCAGAGCAGATTTTCATGGGAATACCGGGATACCATTGACAATGCATTTTCATCCGGCAATTTCGAGGCCACAGCTACTACCAGGCTGTCCTCTGTACCGACCCCTTTTAATTTTTCAGGGAATTCCACCTGCAGGGGAGTATCAAAAAATCGTTCCCACAACCGGATAAAATTCCGGCACCCGGCTTCAGCTTGTTTGTCCATGGGCACAAATATGATAATCCCGTCTTGTTCCAGATATTTGAATATCAATTTTGAAACGGTTTCTAACCGGTCATCAGACTGAGTTGAGAAAATGGTTGAAAATGGATCTGAATCATGGAAGGCGGCACACAGCTTTATTAAATCCGTATAATACTGCTGTTCCAGGTCATTACGTGCCAGGCTGATCCAGCAAGGCGTGTCTGCCCGTGACAGCAGACTGTCCGGAAAATCTGTGGAAGTCTTATTTTTGAGATCCAAGTCATCCAGAATATCTGAGACTGAATGTCCATTGTTGCCCTTTGCCCTGCCGGCAGTAACAGATTTGGTCATATTCCTCGGCATCTGGCCGGAAAGCCTGCCCCGGGCCAGCCCAAAATAAAATCCAAACAGAAACATAAAGGGAAGATCAATAAAAGGCTGGAAATAATCAGACACTTTGGGCAGAAATACCGTTTTTTCTGCATATTTTTGAATCTGGGTTTTCTCCCGGTTTTTGTAGCTTACTGCAAAAAAGCGTTTTCCGGCTTCATGAAGCGTAGCCATGAAGTGCAACCCCTTGTCCAACCGCCGGGTATTGGTTGCATTCACAAGGATCAGGTCATTGTCAGCCAGGGGTGTCTGAATAAATTCATCCAGTTCGGAATAGTCAATGGCATTTCCCATGGATGTCCAGGCGTTCAGTTCAAGGTTTAATTTTCCCATTTTTGAAGATCCGACATCATGGAGGGAATCTATGATATAGTGAAGGTTGGAATTTTGTGTCTGTTTTGCCACATCCTGGCAGAAGGCAACCACCTTTTCATCTGTTAACAAGGTGTCTGTCTCTTCAGCGAGCTGTCCCATTTCTGACACAAGACCGGCGATTTTTTCTGTTGCTCCTGAAGTTAACCCACATATATAAAGGCAGAAAAGATCCAGAGTAAGCAGCATGCATATGGCACTTTTAAGTGGTGCCACCGTTACTTCTTCCCCACTGAGAATTGGAATGACACCGGCACTTTTTCTAACAATAAGGGCCAGGTCGGAAAACGGTTTTTCCGTAATCCCCACCATGAGGATATTTTTTTTAAGAAGCAGGGATGCAAAATCAATCATATCCGAGGTGGTACCGGACCACGAGATCATGACCACGAGATCCCTGTCTGGATTAATGGAATTTTCAACATTATCAATGTCCCGGGGACTATCTACAATGATATAGATCCCGGTAAAAAACTGTTCCATGGTTTTTTCAACGATCTCTGCCAGAAGGTAGCTGAAACCCGTACTGATAAGGAAAATTCGGTTCAAAGAACCAAGCCCGGCTCCAAATCGCCTTTCCAGCAGGCGCTTCTTGATGTCTAACTTTGGTATATGAAGGTCCGGGCAGGTATACCGGCTCAGTATATCCGTGATCAGGCCGGGTATTTCCAATAAATGTTCCTCATAAAAGGTTTTGCCGAAATCCTTTTGAAAGGTAATGGGGGTCAGATAGGTCTGCTCGGGATTTATATCGGTTCTGATTTTTCCTGAAAAATCTTTGATCGTAAGGTCCCGTAACACATTGTCGGTCCCGGCGGTCGTTTGGATTTTTGCAAATATCTGTTCCTGGTCAAGGGCATAGATATCCACCTGAAAAGGTGTCAGAAGGGATATTTTCTCCCGTCTGAACCAGGCTTCCTGTGTGTCAGAATCGTCATCAAAAAAACCAGGCTCAACAATCACCGATTTTTTTGAATAGGCTTTCATCAGTTTTCGCAGTTTTATGCTGATGGACTGGATCAGGGTCTGGGGGAAAAGTCCCAGAGCAGCATTGATATCCGACACCACCATGAAATCCGACGTATCCTGGCGCTTAACAATATACACGGGTCGTTTATGGGTTGCAACAAAGAGTCGGTCAGGGGATACCATACTGATCCCGGAAACGGCAAACTGTCCCCCCGACTTGATCATGGCTTCCATTGCCTTGATAAATGCCATTTCATCAATATCATGTATTGTCTTATTGCCCAGGGTTTTGAAAACACTATAATCAATGGACTGGCTGCACAAGGATATATCCTCAAGACCAAGACGGTGTTGCTGTTCAATTGTTTTGTACCGCTGGTTTTCTATATAAGCCGTGTCAAAATAATGTCCCCAGAGCATGACAAACAATTCAGTTGAGTTATTACTTCTCAGGTTGATTTTTGCCACCTGGGTCAAATACTTTTTGATCCTGGATTCAATATCAGAACTAAATTGTCCGTTTAATACCACGGCCCTTAATTTTTTCTCATCCATAAAAGGGTGGGCATTACGAACGGAAATAGACGATTGCATAGCCCATCTGCCCTGACCAATCACCGGCTGGACCATATATTTAAGCAGCAGAGGATGCGTGGGACCCGGGATATGACCTTGCGGCAGATAGTTTGTCCCAAAAGTTTCCACGCTGTTTTTCATGTAGACCTCTGTCTGAAAATAGGCCATGGCAGAAGCAGCTGCAATTCCGTATACATTGTAAATTTTTTCGACCCGGTACAGCATCCGCCAGTGCACCGGAGGCGTGGTCTTGTTCATGTTCCAGAAATATTCAAAGACGAGTTGGATCCTGTCATCCATTTCAGGGGTATGGATCCTGTTTGCTACCATGAAACTGTCAATGCTTCTGAACAGGTTTGCAATGCCGTCTGTGGTATAATCCGACGGCAGGGTTACCACCACATCCTTGAGATATTGCCAGACATATTTTCTGGCATAGGGATTTTTATACCCGGGTCGATAGGCTGTCCGAACTGGCTGGAGTGGGCCTTCATCAAAGGCATATTTGTCAAAAAGCTGTTTGAATTCATGTAAAAGGTCACTTTTTTCAATTGGTGCCGACCCGGTTTCCTGTTTAATGCGGGCCTGGGTTTCAAATCCCATGCGCAGAAGTTTTTCCACGACAGCCAGGGGAAGGTTAAAGTCCATAACCAAGCAGTCGATGGTGGCCTTAAACGTTTTGGGGGAATCAATTTTAAAAGTTTCCTGGATTTCAGGATTACCTGCTGTTCCCGGTTCCACTTGCAAGACATTTTGTGTGTCTGTCAAGTCAGACCACCTCGGAAATGATCGCTTTTCCACGGAGCCTTGTTGCGGCTCCTGAGATAAAAAACCCTCAAAGGCAAGGAGTTTTTTCTGGTTTTCGGCCACAAAATCCGAATAGTTGTGAAAGGCATCATCCATGATTGATATGACTCTGAGCTCATCTTCATCAAACACAGGGGACTCCAGGAGCCGGTCGATGAGATTGTCGACAGATCCCAGTTCCCGCCGGATTTTGAGAGACTCAAGATCACTTCCAATCAGGCCGATACCCGTGCTGTCAGGCGCTCTGTAAATGATGGCCCACATTCCGGTCAAGACACGGGTCAGCCTGTTTTCTGCATCCCCGTAATAGACCACTATACCGCACATATCAGGTACTCTCCTATAACAAAATATTGAATTTTTCTCTTATGGCCTTGTCAATCTCTTCCGGGATATAAGACAGAGGCTTATATTGTCCTCCCTGTAAACCCATTAAATTCATGACGATCTCCTTGCGTCTTTGTATTCCATATTCAATATCCAGCCAGGTTTAAGGATGCTCATCTATATCTGCTACTGCTGCTTCAATGATGTCAAGAAAATTTACCCCAAGCTTTTCCACCTGCATCTCATAATAGGCAGCAGCCTCCATCATCTCTTCTTCAGCCGGTGTAAGGAATCGAACCTTCATCTAATTTCCTGTAGTTTTATCCTGGCATCATAAAAAACTTCTCCCCCCGGCCTGGCTTTGATATTTCCTGCCTTAAATTCCTGAAAACGCCGGGAAGCTTCTTTTATCCAAAGTTGCTCCAAATCTTTTTCATCAAGCTCATCAAGCTCGTCAATGAG
>JAQICW010000426.1 GCA_027858355.1 Desulfobacula sp. | reverse complement strand
GAACTGGGGTGTAAGATCATGGCAACCATTGGTTCCCAGGCCTCCTATGGCATTGATATGAAATATGTTTTAATGGCCCCGATTTTTGCTATTCCCAAGGTGTTGAAAAAACAGGGTCTTTTGATTTCAGATATTGATCTGTTTGAAATCAATGAAGCTTTTGCCGGAAGCTCAGCTGGTATCAACAGGGTATTGGAGCTTGACCCTGAACGAGTAAATGTCAACGGTGGCAGTGTTGCCCTGGGTCATCCCATAGGAGCAAGTGGTGCCAGGGTTTTGACCACATTATTATATGAAATGGAAAAACGGGATGTGAATATGGGTCTTGCCTCTCTTTGCCTGGGTGGCGGAGAAGCAGTTGCTCTTGTTGTCAGCAGATGATATATCAATCGACTGCCAAAGTGTAAATTGAACTTAAATTAAAAAATATATGGGGTCAGGCTTAAACTAAACGCCACATATTGACCCCACTCATTGAGGAGGAAGAATGGAAATTAAAAAATTTGGTGTTATAGGATCCGGCCAGATGGGTAACGGAATTGCACAGGTTGTAGCAGCCAGCGGCCTTGAAGTTGTGATGAGTGATATTAAACAAGAATTTTGTGACAACGGCATTGCCACCATTTCAAAAAATCTTGACAGGATGGTGAAAAAAGAAAAAATATCTGAGGATACAAAAAAGGAAATCCTCGACAGAATTACTACTACAACTGATTTAAAAGATATGGCATCTGTGAATTTTGTTGTTGAGGCTGCAGTAGAAAGAGAAGATTTAAAATTTAAAATTTTTGAGGATTTAGACAAAATATGCCCGCCCCAGGTAATTTTGTCCACAAACACCTCTTCCATTCCCATTGGCAGAATTGCCGCCAGAACATCCCGGCCAGATAAAGTCATTGGAATGCATTTTATGAATCCCGTTCCTGTGATGAAACTTGTTGAAGTCATTAAAGGTCTTGCCACTTCAAGTGAGACTTTTGATATTACATGGAAATTGTGTGAAGATTTTGGAAAAACTCCAGCTGAAGCCAATGATTTCCCCGGCTTTATTGCAAACAGGATATTGATGCCCATGATCAATGAAGCTGTATTCTGTCTCTACCAGAGTGTGGGAAAACCCGAAGATATTGATACTGTGATGCGGCTGGGTGCCAACCATCCCATGGGTCCCCTTGCTTTGGCAGATTTGATAGGTCTTGATACCTGCCTTGCCATCATGGAGACATTGTATGATGGGTTTAAAGATTCCAAATACAGAGCCTGCCCGCTTTTAAGAAAATATGTTGAAGCTGGCTGGCTGGGAAGAAAGACTGGTAAAGGTTTTTACGATTACAAATAATGTGAGTTTACATTAAGGCTGTAGCAGGGCAATAGATAAAATATCAAATCTGGATATTTGCCATAAGAAATTTTGCATAACCCATTCCAGGCTGATCGCCTTACGTCCGCTGGATGGACATTGCTACAAGCTCTAAGATTACTTTCGCTGACCGCCATGAACTCGCTCATTCTTCGCTCAAACACCATGGCGGTTTAACCGCTAGCGTAATCAAGAGCTTGTAAGCCATGATCCATAATGCTCCAGGAAGGCAATCACCCTTCCACTGGAAGGTATAGCAAGTTCGTAAATTCTTAGCCGCAGCTTTTTTAGTGGGCTTGCCCATTGATTTTCATTATAGGATAACGGCCCCGCATAAATGAGGTAAGAGATGATAGAATATAGCATGAGCACTCCTGAATCAGAGTTAAAATCACGAATTGTCAACCTGCAACAAAGACTTGGGGAAAATAAGGTTGACGGGGTTCTGATTTTACAGAAAACCGACCTGTTTTACTATTCAGGAACTGCCCAGCAGGGGTGGTTGTATATCCCTGCATCAGAAGATCCCCTGCTGATGGTCTTCAAGGATTATGAACGTGCCAGGCAAGAATCAGGAATGAGAAGGGTTGTGTCCCTTGTCAGTCCTAAAGAAATCCCTGAAACCCTTTTGGCATTCGGGTATGGGATTCCAAAAAATCTGGGTCTTGAGCTGGATGTTCTAACAGCCAACCATTATCTTTTATTTCAACAGATATTTTCCCATTCAAATATTCTTGATATCTCTTTTCAAATCAGGATGCAGCGGGCCGTTAAATCTGAGTATGAAATTGGTTTGATGCGCAAGGCTTCACACATGGCAGATAAAGTTGCCGCCAAAGTGCCGGACATCATTGAGCAGGGAATGACTGAGATTCATTTTGCAGGATTATTGGAAGCCTATGCAAGAAGCCTTGGTCACCAGGGCCTGATCCGGATGAGAATGTGGGACAATGATCTTTTTTACGGCCATATCATGGCAGGCCCGGGCGCTGCAGTTCCAAGCTGCTTTGCCTCGCCCACTGGCGGCATGGGGGTCAACTCCAGTATTGCCCAGGGACCGGGATTTAATCTTATCAAAAAAAATGAACCCATACTTGTGGATTATGTATTTGCCTTGAATGGGTATTTAAGTGACCATACCAGAATTTATTGTTTTGGTAATCTGCCGGATGATCTTTTAAGAGCCCATGATGCCATGCTGGAAATCCAGGAAAAGGTTAAACAAAAAGCAATTCCAGGCAGCGTTTCAGGACAGCTGTACGAGATGATGATATCCCAGGCCAAAGGCTACAAAGATAATTTCATGGGTACAGGGGACAGAAAAATTCGGTTTACAGGACATGGCCTGGGTCTTGAGCTTGATGAATTTCCTTTTATTGCCAAAGGCCAGACCCTGGAGCTTGAAAAAGGTATGATGATTGCCCTGGAGCCTAAAGTTGTCTTTCCTGAAAAAGGGGTGCTGGGGATAGAAAATTCATTGCTGGTAACGGACAATGGTCTTGAATCCCTGACAACCTTTAGTGATAAAATTACAATATTATAAAGGGTTTAGCGCCCATATTTATCATCAAATGAATTCCAGAAGCTTCTGTCCTGATCCCTCCAGCCTTTGCCAAAGGATTTGTCAAAAAAGGGTTTCAGATTGGAGAACCAGGCACCATAACCCTGTTTGCCTTCTATCCGGGCTTTGAGGACATCGGCAACATGGCTGGCAAGATTGGCCAGAAAATCTTTGGGAACATAGGAGTCAGCACCTTTTTGAATGGATTCCTTTAAATTTTCAGAGGTCAGGGCATGGGCTGTCAGCATGATGGCGGGAATATCTTTTTTCCGGGCAAGCTCAAGCACATCATAACCGGAAACACCCATGATATCCAGGATCGCAATATCATATGTGTTTTTTTCAAGAAGTTTTTTAGCTTCATCAAAAGTGGCTGCAGTATCAAGAGAACACATGTCCAACAATTCTTCAACGGTTTCCAGGATATCAGGCTCATCATCAACCACCAGGACCCGTCGGTCTTTTAAAAGATCCTCTGTTTTAATTTTGTTTAGATCAAATTTGACAGTGGTGACAGGGCAGGGGGCTTTAAGGATAACATATCGTGATGTTGAGCCCAGGATAGCTTTTTGAGCCTTGGATTTTTTCTTTATGCCAAGAAAGATGTGATCAATTTCATTTTCTTCAGTAAATTTAACAAGGTCTTCACCAGGAGAAAAACCTCTGACGCTTTGCTGGGCCTCACATGTGATACCTGAATTTTCCATGAATTTTTGAGCAAAGGCAAGATCTTCTTCTGCCTTAAGAATATCAGACTGTTTTTCAGAAGCCCCACCTTCCATGGAGGTGATCACATAAACAAAAGCATTATTTGTTCTGGCATAATCCCTTGCAAGAGACAGGGCCAGCCGGCCAACTTCTCCACCATTATATCCAATCAGTATTTTCATAATGAACTCCTAAATTGCCTTCTACATCCAGCGTTTACGTCTTTTATAAGACTTTACATCTTTAAAGGATTTTCTGCCGCCGCCCTTGGTAATCCCCATATAAAATTCTTTTACATCCGGATTGTTCCGGAGTTCTTCAGACGGGCCTTCCAGAACAATTTTGCCGGATTCCATGATATAGGCATAATCTGATACGGCAAGTGCTACTTTTGCATTTTGTTCCACAACCAGTATGGTGGTCTCAAGTTCTTTGTTAATTCTTTGAATATTCTCAAATATTTCTTTGACAAGAATGGGTGCAAGCCCGAGAGAGGGTTCATCCAGCATCAGCATTTCAGGCGCTGCCATCAAAGCTCTTGCTATGGCAATCATCTGCTGTTCTCCACCGGAGCTGTATCCGGCCATCCTATTGGTGACATTTGAAAGCCTTGGAAAATGCCTGTACATCAATTCGTTGTCTTCACGAATTTTTTTTGCCCCGTCTTTTCTGGTAATGGAACCGACCAGGATATTTTCATTCACTGTCAAATGCTTAAATATTCTTCTGCCCTCAGGTACCATGACAGCCCCAAGTTTAACAACATCCGTTCCCAGAAGGTGGGTCGTATCTATACCTTTAAATTTAATATAGCCTTCCTTAGTTGCCCCGTTTTCTGGTTTCAGAAGACCACTGATGGCTCTTAAAGTGGTGGTTTTACCGGCACCGTTTGTTCCAAGTAAAGCAACAATACCTCCCTTGGGCACGTTAAGGCTTACACCACGCAGGACCTGAATGATGTCATTATAGACAACTTCAATATTATTGACTTCAAGCAGATTATTTTCCATATGTACTTTCTTTATATTTTGGCTTTATATTTTGGCTTTATATTTTGGCTTTATTTCCAGGTTAAACTTACCGGAAACCAGATCAGGGAAACTTCGATTTCCGGTAAGTTAAGATTCAACTTATCCTTGGATCAAATTTTATTGGAGTTATTTTTATTGATTCCATTTTAATTGGTCCTCAGCTCAATTTAAGCCTTTTATTTGATTTTTTTCATGTATTCAGATTGTACTGGTTGACCAACTTTTTTGAATATACCATTTTGTACACTGTAAATTTGAAGCAAATCAACACCGGCACGGTCTGTTTTAGAATAGGTTACCGGACCACTTGTTGAATAGGGGTTGTATGCATTGGCACCATTCATTTTGTTGAGTGTATTGTAAAGGTTTGTTTTGTTGATTTCAAGGCCGGCAGCTTTAGCTCGCCTGATGGTTTCTGTTGCGACCTGGGCCACCATGATGCCCGCTGCATAGTTATGGGAATTGGCAGCTTTTTCATCACGACCGAATAGTTTTGCCAGGGCCAGTTGTTTTGTTGTTCCTTCGCCCGGAACTGATGTGATATTGAAGCCGGTTGTCCAGAAAAAATTTTCTGCAGCAGTTCCTGCCAAAGCAATAAGATCATTACCACCGGTGTAATGCGCACCCATGAAGGTGATTTTACCTGCTTCACCAAAAGAAGATGCAGTAAGGCTGAGACGCTGTGCATCTTTAAGCATGGTTGCAACGGGTGATTGAACTGTCTGGCTGATTACATACTGAACATTTTTGCTCATCAGACGTTGTAGCATCGCCGTATTATCGAGGTCTTTGCCATGTTCAACAACTTCCACAAGTTCAATATTAAGTCCGGCCGCAACGGCTTTTTCTACGTCTGAAACAGGACCACGACCAAAGGCAGAAGGATGGACAAAAAGAGCCACTTTTGCTTTTTCACCTTTATGATGCGTTGCAACATATTCAGCAAGAATTACAAGCTGGTCTGAATAGGATGCAATGGGAAGAAAAATATAGTTTGAATCATCCAGGTTTCCAGCGTGGTAGGAAGCAGGTAGAACTGCTATCTTTACTTCTTCAAAATCTTTTTTAAGGCCCAGGGTGCTGCCCGTTGAGTAGTTGAGATACATGACAATGCCGTCCTCAAGATACTCTTCAAAATTTCTTTTAGTGATATCAGTTTTATACTGATCATCTCTGATGGTGCAGTCAATTGTGTCCTCACCCAGCATTTTGGTTTCATTGACAAATCTGAAATAATCTTCCGTACCTTTTGCATACGGATTGCCTGCATCAGATGTTGGGCCAGTGATGGCCAGGGACATACCAAGCTTGTAAACCTTTCCGCCCGCATATACAGATGCTGTAAATGCAAACATAACGACAAGAATCAATAATGCTGTTAAAAATTTTTTGCTTTTCATGTTTCTTCTCCTTCAACATTTTGGGTTAGGTACTAAAAAAATATATATGTAAAGGTGTGACTTTCCCTAATAACGGAATGGCCACAGCTTGGTATAGGATTTTACAATTCTCCACCAGTTTGCAATTCCTCTGGGTTCAAACATTAAAAATAAAACAATCACTAAACCGAAGGTAAAGGGTTTCAGAGCTGTTGCCAGATTCATGCTGGATGGCAGGTATTGTCCTGCGATTTCAGCAAGGTGTTCCACCTGAAGGTCCAGAAATTTAAGTGCCACAGGGCCCCAGAATGACCCGTTCAAGGTGCCCAGGCCCCCGACAATGGCCATGGCAAGATAGCCTATGGATTCATGGAGGGTAAAGGATTCAAAACCAACCCCCCGGTAAACATAGGCGTGCAATGCACCTGCTACTCCTGCAAAAAAACCGGCCAAGGCAAAGGCATAGACCTTTGTAAGCCCGGGATTCATTCCCATGGCATCAGCAGCGCGGTCATTGTCTCTCACTGCCACAAGGCATCTGCCATATCGGGTTTTAAGAAGATTTCTGACCCCAAAGCCTAACAGAACCACCACGACTAATATGGCATAGTACCAGAAAAAATAGTGTTCTTTTCGGCCCACCTGTCCGGTCAGCCAGAAAACACGACCGACCGATATGGTCTGGCCCTGGTTGAAAAAGGTCATGAATTGAATGACCCATTGAAAAATCATCTGAAATGACAGCGTCGCAATGGCAAGATACAGATGTTTCAGGCGCAGGGCAGGCAAGCCGACAATGGCGCCAAACCCTGCACCCACAAGCCCACTGAAAACAATCAATACCGGCCAGAAATGGGTGACGATGATATGGGAATCACCGATGGTCCTGCAAAAAGATGCCACGGTGTAGGCACCAATCCCTACAAACGCAGCATGCCCGATGGAAATGAGACCGGCAAATCCTGTGACAAGATTTAGTCCCATTACAGCTACAATGGCAATGAGAATATTATCCACCACAAGCATATACTTGTTGCTCAAGGGGAAAAACAGGGGCCACGCAAAAAGAATGACTAGGAAAAACGTAAACACTGACCGGTCAAGACTTGTAAAAAATGTCTTTTGTTCCTGTTTATATGTCGTGTAAAAATTACCAGTTGCTAACCATGAATTCGCTGACATAGGCTACACCCGCTCAATTTCGTGAATTCCAAATAAACCATGGGGTTTAAATAGAAGAATGATTAATAAAATGACATATGGCATGACATATCCTGTCCCGTTCAACCCAAAATTGCCATCCAGGTAACCACTGGCAAACTGCTGGATTAATCCCATGATGATGCCGGCAACAACAGCACCTAGAATGGAATCAAGCCCACCAAGGATAACAACGGGAAACACAACAATACCAAAGGCCTGGAGCGTCTCAAAGTTCAATCCTGTTATATTGCCAATGATACAGCCGGCTGCAGCGGCTGATAGCCCGGCTGTAGCCCAGGCAAGTCCAAAGACTTTTGGAACAGAGATCCCAACGGACATGGCACCGAATTGGTCGTCAGACACGGCTCTCATGGATATGCCAATGGTTGATTTTTTAAAAAACCATGAAAATGCCCCGATCAATAGAAAGGTGATGATAACACCGACTAGCTGGGTCCATGAAATGGAAACACCGCCAATGGTCAAAGGGGTATGGGGAAGGAATGCTGGAAAGGAAAAGTTTTCAGTGCCAAAGGGCGTGATAAAGATCAATCCGTCAAGGATGGATTGAAGCCCAATGGTCACCATGATGACCGAAATAATGGGTTCACCGATCAGACGTCTTAAAAAAATTCTTTCAACACTCATGGCTAAAAAGAAGGTAATGATCATACTGGCTATAAAGGAAAAGAAGATCGGCACCCCTATCGAAACGGTAAGATAATAGGTGATAAACGCACCGGCTGCAATAATCTGTCCATGGGCCAGATTTAAAACCCGGCTTGATTTATAAATAAGAACAATTCCAAGAGCGGCTAAGGCATAAATGGAGCCAACCACAATACCGCTGACTACAATTTGAAAAAAATAACTCATCAGATTTCTTTGGCTCCTTTCACTGCATAAAAAGTAATGCTTGTTTTAACTTTGGTTGACTGGCCGTCCTGATACTGGAAGGATGCCTCAACCTCTTTTTTATCAACAGATGCGTCATAAAGCGAATCATACAGGTTCTGGTATCTTTCCTGTACAAATTTACGTCGGATTTAACCGGTTTTGGTCAACTCTCCGTCATCCACATCTAAAAGTTTATAGAGCAGGGCAAACCGTTTAATTTTAAAATGTTCTTTTTCAGCCCGGGAGTTCACATCCAATACCTGTTCCATAATAAGCTGTGCCACTTCGGGCCTTCCTGAAAGATCCATATAAGTACTGAATGAAATCCCTCTGTCTTCAGCCCATTTGCCAACAACAATGGGATCAACGTTTATCAGGCAGGCCACAAAGTCTTCCTTATTACCATAAATCACAGCCTCTTTTATGTAGGGGCTGAATTTAAGAGCATTTTCCAGGAACATGGGGGAGAACATTTTCCCTTTGTTATTATGCATGACATCGGAAAGACGGTCGATGACCACAAGATGGCCGTTTTCATCGATAAACCCGGCATCTCCCGAGTGGAGCCAGCCGCCCTCGAGCACTTCTTTGGTTTTTTCAGGCAGTTCAAAATAGCCCGGAGAAACAGAGGCAGATCTTGACAGGATCTCCCCGTCTTCTGCAATTTTGCATTCAGTGCCTGGCAAAGGTTTACCAACGGTTTCCGGCCGGACATCTCCGTCCCTGTGCATGTAGGCAATCCCCGTGATTTCCGTCTGACCATAGATTTGTTTCAGGTTCACCCCAATGGCCTGGTAAAAGGTAAAGAGTTCAGGTCCTAATGCGGCTCCACCTGTATAAGCTCGTCTCAGGCGCATAAGTCCGATCTGGTTGATAAGGGGCCGCAGCACCATCTGTGTACCCAGCCATGATTTGATTTTCAATCCTAAAGGCATGTGTTTGCCAGTCATCGTATAGCCTGCGGATTCTATACCCACTTTGATGAAATAATTATAGAAAAGCTTGTTCAACCAATAGGACTGGTCAATTTTTAACCATATTTCAGATCGAATGGTTTCATAGATTCTGGGGGCACCGAACATGAAATGGGGCCCGATCTCTTTGAGATCTGACATGGCTGTTTCAACAGATTCAGGAAAGTTAATGGTGATTCCCGTTGCCATGGCAATCCCGAATGAGTTCATCTGCTCACCGATCCAGGCAAAGGGCAGAAATGATACGTATTCGTCTGTGGGTTCCAGCGGGTCTGCCTCAGTGATTTTAACCCCCATATTAATATAATTTTTATGGGTCATCATGGTACCCTTGGGAAGCCCTGTGGTTCCTGATGTGAGACACAGGTGACAGACATCATCAGGCTTGCCCGCATCCACAAGGGTTTCAAAAATATCAGGATTCTTTGTATGTTCTTTTTCACCCAGTTTATAAAGATCTCTGATATCAATGAACCAGTCATCGGACATATACTCTCTCATTCCCCTTGGATCTTCAAAAATAACTTTTTTAACATTGGGGATCTGGTCTCTGACATCAAGAACTTTATCCACCTGTTCCTGGTTGTCACAAAATACTGCACTGACTTTCAGGTATTGAATGATCTGTGCAATCTCAGCCGGCATGCTGACTTGATATATGCCTGCTGAAATGGCACCAATGGAGTGTGCACCAATGGCTGTAAATAAAAGCTCAGGGATATTGTCACTGATGATGGCAATGGTATCACCTTTGGCAAGACCGATGGCTTTGAGACCCAGAGCGGTTTTCCTGACATGATCATAATAATCTTCCCAGGTATAGGTATTCCAGATTCCAAAATCCTTTTCCCTTAACGCCGGGCGTTTAGGAGAGGTTCCAACCCTCCAGCGAAGCAATTGGGGGATAGAGTATTCAAGTAAGTGATCATTCTTGCCCATAGATTTAGTCCTCTCCAATATAAGCTTCAATTACTTTAGTATCCTGGGCAATTTCTTCAGGGGTTCCCGAACCAATCACCTCACCAAAATCAAGAACATAGATTTTGTCTGAAATATCCATGACAACACCGAGATCATGCTCCACAAGCACCACAGTAATGCCGCGTTCTTTTTGAATATCCATGACAAACCGGACAATATCCTCTTTTTCCTCCTGGTTCATTCCAGCCATGGGTTCATCTAAAAGAAGAATATCCGGGGCCAGGGTTAATGCACGGGCCACCTCGACTTTTTTTTGGACACCATAACTTAAGTTGCCCACAAGTCTTTTCCTATAGGGCTCCAGCTCCATAAAATCTATGATTCCTTCCACAAAGTATCTGTTTTCAGCTTCGATGCGGGAGGCTTTTCCATAAAAGAGGACAGCATGCAAAAAGCTGTATTTTAAATTCTGGTGCCTGGCCAAAAGAAGATTGTCGAGAACTGAAAGGCCGGAAAAAAGCTCAAGATTTTGAAAAGCCCTGGAAATCCCCATAGTCGATATCTGGTGGGGGGAAGCATGGGTCAGCTTTTTCTCCTTGTAAAAAATGTCACCGCGTGTCGGATGATAAAAACCGGATATGCAGTTCAGCATACTGGTTTTGCCCGCACCATTGGGACCGATGATTGATGTGATCAGACCAGGCTCGATCTTCATGTCTACATTGGAAAGAGCCTTAAGTCCACCAAAAGAGAGTGTAACGTCTGAAATATTTAAATGTGCCATATAAAATCCAAATTCTATAAGTCAGATTAAAGAGAACTTGCATCCAAAAAAGTTAATTGTCAAAAAAGATTACTCACTCTAAAAATTATCAATAGTAAATCAACTATAGCGTGTCAAGGCAAAACAGTGTTTACAAAAATATAGAAGGGTTTTAACCATATTCAGCTTTTATTTTTTCACGGTCAATTGTGCCATTTTCTGCCCTGGGCAATTCATTGATAAATTCAACATATCTTGGTTTTTTGTATCCGGCAATGAGAGATCCGCAAAACTTTATCAGATCATCCTTTGTCAGGTTAGCTCCTGGGTTCAGCGAGCAAACAGCTTTTATGCCTTCGCCAAATTTTGGATCCGGAACACCAAATACACATACGTCTTTGATGGCATCATGCTGGAGAATAACTTTTTCCACTTCAGCCGGGAAAACATTTTCACCACCCGGTTTGATGAGTTCTCTTTCAGCTTTTCGGCCTTTAAAAAACAAGAATCCATCAGAATCTATCATTCCAAGGTCTCCGGTATGATGCCAGCCGCCTCTTAAGGTATGGGCATTTAACGCATCGGCATACCAATACCCCTTGAAAACCAAAGGCCCTTTTACGAGGATTTCTCCGGTTTCATTGATGGGTAAAAACGTGTCTCCATCATCTGCAATTTTGATATTGGCAAGGGGCGAGATAACACCTGCTGATCCAGGTTTTGCAAAGTATTCGGTAAAAGTGATAAGGCCTGATGTTTCGGTCTGTCCGTACATGGTCCAGAATTTGGACCGGGTTGCGGCCTCCCATTTTTTTGCCGTATCAGGCATCTCAAGCCCGGCTGCTATCTCAAGGCTTGACAGATCATAACTGCCGTCTTCCATTGCATCTATAAGGTTTGATAATATGGGGGGAAAGGAACCAAAAAGATTGATTTTTTGTTCCTGGATAAGTTCTAATGTTTTAGGGGGGTCAAATTTTTCCTGCAATACATTTTTACCTCCGGCTTGAAGTATGCCTAACCCCAGGTTAATTCCCATAATGTGAAATAATGGCAAAATATTTAAATAGGTTTTGGTTTTATCAAGCCCGAAAGCATGGATGATCTGCTGGTTTGATAAAATAATGTTTTTTTGTCCAAGAACAGCCCCTCTGGGTTTGCCCATCATCGCTGCCGTATGGATAATCACAAAAGGATCACAAGGGCTGCCGGGTTCAGCAGTTTTAAGAGGAGAGGAGTTATAAAGGTTTGAAAAATTGGTATCCTCCCCATCAACAACATAGGATTGTTTAAGGCAGGAAAAGGATGTGGTAAGAGATTTTGCCTGATCTCCCATTTCTTTATCTGAAAAAATTAAAGAGGGGGTGGTGTCTTCGATAATATAGCTTATTTCATCCTGGCTTAACCGCCGGTTAATGAGAACCAGTACAAGGTTGAGAGCTGATGCCGCACCAAAGAGATGAAAAAAGACAGGATGGTTCCTGCAAAGAACTGCAATCCTGCTGCCGGCTTTAAGGTTCAGATTCTTGAGACCATTGGCAAACCTGGCAGTTTGGTCAAAAAGATCGGCATAGCTTGTATCCATGGCTTCCCAGTGAAGGGCGCAGGCCTTGCCATTATAGAGGGCGTTTTTTTCATAGATGTCAAAAAAAGTCAGGTTATGCAAATCGTTCATACAAAAGACTCCTTCATTAAAAAGGATAAAAACAAAAAGTTAATTTATTTTTGTACAGCTTACTTCAACGCAACTCCTATCCAGATTGTAAAAAAAACAAACGAGCGCTCAGTCTCAACACATTGGATTGTAATAATTCAATTTTATCTGGTTTGTCAAAGACTTTTTTATTTTTTCCCCAAAGGAAAAAATATGGTAAAAATTGAATAGCCGGAATTTAAACAATCTTCCTGGATTTGGCAAAAGGGACATTCTTCAATATTACCAGGGCATTTTGTGTCCTTGTTTTTCAAAAGAAAGCCGCATCGTTCCGATATCATATCCAAAGTAAAGCCATGTCGATCTGAAAATATTTTCATCCTTAACAAATCTGCGCCTTTTCCACCGGCATTAAAGGCAAAAGGTGTTTTGGTTGAATACAATAATGTTTCCTGAGTTGAAAAAAATCCTTCAAAGATTCTTTTTTGGGCATCGGCTTCAATTCCTACTCCGAAATCATGGATACTTAGAAGAATGCCTGAATCTTTTGTTTTAAAGGAAATATGAATTTTACCTTTATCCGGAGTATTTTCAATGGCATTTTTAATAAGGCCACCCATAATTTTATCTAGGATTTCTTTTGGCAAAAGAAGCGTCGGCAGATTATCATCAATGAAAATTTCTATATTAATCTGCCTGAATTCAAATTCAGATTTAAGGGAAGAGTAAAATTTACTGAAATATTCAGAAAAATTAATAGATCTGTAACTAATGGACCTGGGACCGAATTTTTCATCAATCAACTGGCTGATGGAATGTTCAAGCTGATCAGCAGAAAGACTCTGCTGGATAAGGGTTTCCAGTTCGTCCTGGCAGGCTTCAAACATTTTTAATAATAGTTTCTGGGCGGAATAGGTCTTGTCTTCCATGATATCTGCAACCTCATCCTGTATATCAACAATCCTGTCCAGATTTCTTTCAATCCTGTTCAAAGTGGCATGGACGTTTAAACCTGGTATAGACTCAAGTTTTTTATTTAAGATCTGTAAGGAGCCGTTAAGGACAGCTACAGGCGTCTTTAGCTCATGGGAAAGGTGGTTGATGGCTTTGCCTTTGGCCCGGTTCATGGAAGCCACATCCCTGTATGCCTCCCTTACAGCTTCTGAAAACCTTGCATTTTCAATTGATATGGCAACGGTTCCTGCAATCATTGTCAAAAGTTCCATATCATTATAATCAAACAGGTTCTGTTTTTTGTTAATGGCACAGAGAACACCAATGATTCTGTCATCACTTTTAATCGGTACTTCCAGAAGGCTTCGTGTCTGATAACCCAGCGTTTGATCTCTTTGGGGGTAATCTTGGGCCAATTTTTTAACATCATTTACCAGGGCATATTCACCGGTTTTAATAATTTTTCCGGCCAAAACCGAGTCTGCCGGGAAACGAAATGTTTTTGCCCTTTTTTCAGTATCTGAATTATCATAGGAGGCTCCCGTGAAAAATAACTCATCCGTAATTTCATCATATAAAAGAACCATCGCACCTTCGGTGTTTAAAATCCCTTTAACCTCTTTTGAAATATAATTCATAAGATCTTCAAGCTCAGGATATTCCGGCAGGAGAGCCGAGATTCTCATAATGGTTTTATTGTTTGCAGCAAGTCTTTTTTCTGCTGTAATATCCCTTAAAATGACAAAGTTTTCAGTTAAGCCGGTTTTAAATCTTTCATAGGATGCCGCCCAGATCACCACATCCAGAACCGTGCCATCCCTTGTCAAGCGTTTTGTCTCGTATCGGGCCAGGGATTTGTCTTCTCTGAATTTGGCCAGCATGTCATTGGTTTCAGTTTCAAGGGCTTCCGGTACAAAGGGAACGGGTTTGCCCTTGAGATCTTCAAGGGACCAGCCAAAGGTTGTTGAAAAAGACGGGTTCAGATAGGAAACCTTTCCTTTGTCATCATAAACAACAATGGGATAAGGGATAAATTCCATGATTTTCCGATAGGTTCGGTATAATTCCCTGGTTTTGCTTTCGGCAATTTTTTCTTCAGTGACATCCTGAAGGGTTTCAACGGCACTTATGATATCTCCATTTTCATTGGTAATGGGGGATGCACAGAAAAAAAGCCACTTGCCTTCTTCACCCAGATCCGAGAAAAAAGCAGTGGCTGAAAATTGATCTTTGGCTTTGGCTGACCTATTGTATTTGCTGCCATAATGTTCCACAATCTGGGCATCCGACGATCTGTCGATGATGAGATCAGCCATTACGGGACGGTGGCTTGAATAGAAGGCTTTCCACTGGTGGTCCGTGCCAAGCATTTTTTCGCATGCAAGACCTGTCAACTCCTCGCATGCCTTGTTAAAATGGGTGATTTTATGATTCTTATCCAGAACAAAGATGGGGATAGGAGCGTTGCTGATAATCCCATTAAGTTCATTGTTTTTCTTTTCAAGCTCTTTTATTTTCTTTTCAAGTATTTTGATATCATTGGCATGGTTGTTCATAAATAAACTCCATAAATACTTTACAACTTTGATTGATCCTCGTATAACCTAAAGGTCACGCGTAACCTGAAGGTCACACGTAACAAAATTTATGATTTAAAAGATCTTAATAGTTTTTTAAAAAAAATGTAGTCAATTAATAACAATCGGCTACAATATATAAAATCATTGATTGATATTGCAAGGATTTTAAAAGGTTTAACAGAAAAATGCCAGACACCATCATTAAGACAGAAATTCTTATTCATGATCTAAAGGTTCCCATTTCAGTAATAGATGCCGGGGCAAAATCACTTCTGAACCGTCAGGATTCTTATGGTCCTCTGACAGAAAAGCAAGTTAAAGTATTAAAGAGGATCATAAGAAACACACTGACCACCCAAAGGCTTGTGAATGATGTACTGGAGCTTGGAAGATCCAGGGAGGGCGTTATCATCACCTCTGATTTCCCAGTCTCAGCCCTTGTAACATCTGTTTTAATGGAAATATTTGATTTTTCTGATCCAGGTGTGGCAGAGGTTATTCGAAAAACTCAAACCTATGATGAGCTTGCACAGGTGGTACAGGTCAGTGGCACCAGGTTATCATTTGATCACAAATTGTGGAAAACTGTGGTTCATCTTGATGAGGCCAAGGTGAGACAGATTTTAAGAAACCTTGTTACAAATGCATTTAAGCATCGATCTTCTTTTGTAGAGATTTCAGGGAAAATTGAGGGAAAACTGCTGGTTTTAAAAGTAAAAGATGATGGACGGGGCATTCCGTCGGAAGACCACCAAAGAATTTTTCAAACCTATTTTACAACGGGATCATCCATTGAGAGTGCCATTAAGAGCCATGGCCTGGGACTTGCCGGGGTAATGGTGCTGCTAAAGGATATGGGAGGAACCCTGATGTTAAATTCAGACAATGGAAAAGGGGCTGAGTTTATCGTAACAATCCCTATTTAAAAGTATTTAATAATTCAATAACATATTCTATATCTGCAGATGTATGGCAGGCATTAATTTGAAATCTGATGGTTTCATCCCCTTTGGGCACAACGGGAAAGGTCAAACCCACAACCAGCACACCATGATCAAATAAATATTTTACAAGATCATGGGTTTTTCCAGTATCTCTCACCATTAGCGGAACAACGGGATGGGGACCTGGAATTGATTCTTTTCCAAGTCTCTCAAGCCCCTGCCTGAACTGGGCAGTTCTTTCTTTTAAATTTTTCAGCAGGGCAAGGCCTTCATCACTGTCACAAATATCAATGGCTTTTATTGCAGCAGCACAGTCAGCAACACTCAAAGGGTTGGTATAGATATAGGTATCTGCCTTTTGCCGGATGGCTTCGACAAGGGTCGTGCTTGCGGCAATAAAACCACCATTCACCCCAAAGGCTTTTCCAAAGGTTCCCACAATGATATCAGGCGCGGCATTGCAAAATTCAGCCGTTCCCCGGCCCGTCTCTCCATAGGCACCCATTCCGTGTGAATCATCGACAACAGTGATTACGCCATCCTTGAATTTTGAATCATATGCCTTGCAGATGGCATTGATTTTGTGGATGGGGGCATGATCTCCCCGCATGCTGAAGATTCCGTCAAATATGACAACAACACGGTCCATGCCAGGTGCAACTTCTTCAAGACAGCGTTCCAGGTCTTCCATATCATTGTGTTTGAAAATGCCCTTGTTAACACTTGGGATATTGCTGATTCGCATGGCCCTGATAATACTGTTATGGTTGAGCTGGTCCCCAATCCAATGGGTTTTGTTATTGGAAATGGTGAGGGCAAGCCCGCAGTTTGAGGTATAGGCTGAGTTGAAAATTTTGGCAGCTGGTTTTTTCACAAATTTGGCCACTCTTTTTTCAAGCTGGTCATGATGGATAAAGGTTCCATCAATAAATCTTACGGCACCCGGTCCAACACCAAATTTGTGGGTTGCTTTGTCTGCCGCCGCTTCAAGTTCAGCATGATTGGAAAGGGATAAATATGAATTGGAGTTCAGCCTGATAAACTCATTATTACTTCCAACAAGTTTATACCGGGGTCCTTTTTCACCCTTTGGTGGAAGGTATTGTTCAATTATTCTTTCAGGGGCTTTAGCCCTTCCTTCCTGTTTTAAGATTTCCAATTCCTGTGCCAGGGATATATCAAGTTTGTTGGTGGACATTTTGTTTTACTCCGAAAAAAATTAAATAGTGTTTGATCGACAATTTGAAAATTTTGGAAGCCTAAGCTTCACTGCG
>JAQICW010000351.1 GCA_027858355.1 Desulfobacula sp. | reverse complement strand
CCATTATGATTAAAAAAGAAATGAAATCCTTAAGGGAAATCGGAAAAAAAGAAAAACAATTAAGGCTAAAGGCTAAGGGAAAACAAGGCAAGGGAAGCTAAAAAATTTTCTTGTATATTCAAATTTCATGTTTATATATTAGTAAGTTTTGAAGAACAAAAGCTGTTATAAGTTAAGAACTGAGGCCTTTAAAAAAGAAACCAGGCTAACTTTCGACTTAACAATAGATTGGGTTTATAAAAAAAGAGAGGAATAACCTTGAATCAATTTTACAAAAATATTTCACTGTGGCTGGTAATAGTTCTAATGATGGTCATGCTCTACAATATCTTTAATCAGCAACAGGTGGGACAGGTAGAGGTCGGATATTCAGAATTCCTTGCAATGGTTGAAGACGGACTTATCAAGACCGTGGTTATCCAGGGTAAGGATTTATATTTAACGGATTCAAGCGGTGCCAAGTTTAAAAGCTTTGCACCGGATGACGGTGATCTGATCAGCTTCCTGCGTTCCAAAGAGGTTACCATAAAAGCCAAACCCCCGGCTGAAAATTCCTGGCTTATGTCCATCCTTGTTTCCTGGCTGCCCATGATTGTCCTCATTGGTGTGTGGATCTTTTTTATGCGCCAGATGCAGGGAGGTGCCGGTGGCGGCGGCAAAGCAATGTCTTTTGGGAAAAGTCGTGCAAGGCTTATGGATGACAAAAAAGAAAAAGTTACCTTTGCCAATGTTCAGGGAATTGATGAAGCCAAAGAAGAATTGGCAGAGGTAGTGGATTTTTTAAAAAACCCTGCCAAATATACGCGGCTTGGCGGACGGATCCCAAAAGGTGTTTTGCTGGTGGGAAATCCCGGAACTGGTAAAACCCTTTTATCAAGGGCTGTTGCCGGTGAAGCAGGAGTACCGTTTTTTACAATCAGCGGGTCTGATTTTGTTGAAATGTTTGTGGGTGTTGGCGCTTCAAGGGTAAGGGATCTTTTTGCCCAAGGCAAAAAAAACGCACCCTGTATTATATTTATTGATGAAATTGATGCCGTGGGACGGCAGAGAGGTGCAGGTTTAGGTGGAGGGCATGATGAAAGAGAACAGACCTTGAACCAGCTTCTTGTTGAAATGGACGGTTTTGAATCCAATGAGGGTGTTATCCTCATGGCAGCCACCAATAGGCCGGACGTTCTTGATCCTGCCCTGCTTCGTCCGGGACGGTTTGACCGTCAGGTTGTGGTGGACATGCCCGATATTAAAGGCCGTGAAGGCATTTTAAGAGTTCACATGAAAAAAACGCCCCTGGCCAATGATGTGGATCCAGTGTTACTGGCAAAAGGAACGCCTGGATTTACGGGTGCTGATCTTGAAAACCTTGTCAATGAAGCAGCGCTCCTGGCTGCCAAGCGGGACCATGAAAAACTGAATATGAAAGATTTTGAAGACTCAAAAGACAAGGTTTATATGGGACTTGAAAGAAAATCCAAGGTAATAAAGGAAGAAGAAAAGAAAACAACTGCTTATCATGAAGGGGGACATGCCCTTGTGGCAAGATTCCTGCCATATACGGATGCTGTCAATAAGATTACCATTATTCCCAGGGGAAGGGCTGCCGGGGTCACCTGGTTTCTTCCGGAGGAAGGGGATTTCAAATATAAGGATCAGCTTGAAAATGAACTTGCCATTGCCTTTGGAGGCCGGGTGGCTGAAGAAATTATTTTTAAAAGAATCAGTACTGGAGCATCCAATGATATCAAACAGGCCACCAAGCTTGCCAACAAAATGGTCAGGTCTTTTGGAATGAGCGATAACCTGGCACTCCTTTCCTATGAGGACCATGATGACAATATTTTCATCGGCCGGGAAATGACTCAGGCCAAAGGCTATTCTGAAGAAACAGCCAGAAAAATTGATGCTGAAGTTGCCTTGATCATTGACCGGGCATACAAGGCTGCGCATAAGGTTCTTAAAGAAAATATCGATATTCTTCACGCATTAACAGACCTGCTCGTTGAAAAAGAAACGGTTCTGGGATCAGAACTGGATGATTTGATAGCATCCATGCGGCCTGATTTTGATTTTTTCGGCAAACAAAATCTCAACATTCCACCTGTACACCCTGCTGAACCTGAAGATCAAAAAAAATCAGCACGCTCTGACAAGGACAGCGTTGAGAATGATCCTGATAACTCTGACAACCAGGACCCTTCTGAAGCCGAAGATCAGACTTCAGACGACACAAAGACATCAGACCCTGAGTAAAGGAAGGTCATGCAGCAATGTACCCTTGATTTTAAAGGATTCCGCCTTGAATTAGGCCCTGAAACCTGCATTATGGGGATTTTAAATACCACCCCTGATTCCTTTTCCGACGGTGGAAAATTCAACTCCTTTGAAGCAGCTGTAAACCAGGGTATCAAACTGGCTGAAGACGGAGCACATATCCTGGATATTGGCGGAGAATCAACAAGACCCTTTGCAACACCAGTATCAGAGCAGGAAGAACTTGACCGGGTTATACCGGTCATTGAAAACCTTTTTAAACGCATTGATATCCCTATTTCCATTGATACAATAAAATCTGGTGTTGCCAGAGAGGCTCTTAATGCCGGGGCTGCCATCATCAATGATATATCGGCTTTTGAACAAGATCCTGCCATGGCTGACCTTGCTGCTCAAAGGGAAGTGCCCGTGGTGTTGATGCACATGAAGGGAACCCCTGAGACCATGCAGGTGAATCCCGACTATGATGATTTAATGTTTGAAATTACAAATTATCTTGCTTCACGGGCAGAGTATGCCATGGAAAAAGGCATAAAAAAAAACCATATCATTCTTGACCCTGGAATCGGTTTTGGAAAAACTATTGAACATAATCTGGTCCTCATCAACCATCTTGAAAAAATTTGCGCTCTTGGTTACCCTGTTCTTGTGGGGCCGTCGCGAAAATCTTTTATTCAGAATATTCTGACCAAAAAGGATAAAGCCCAGATAGGAGCGGATCACATAAAGACAGAATATGGCAGTTTGGCGGCTGTTGCAGCCTCCATTCTAAATGGTGCCCACATTGTCAGGGTCCATGATGTTGAACGAGTAAAATCCTTTACCCATATCATAGATTCGATCAGGAATGCTTAAATTTAAGCCTTATTTCAATGCCTTGATTTTTTTATTGGTATTCATTGTTTCCGGTTTTTCTGGTTGTACCACAGAGCCGGTTGAGACAGACCTACTGCTTCCCGTGGACTTTTCCAATGTACCGGAAAATATGGTCCTTACAAGTTTTCATACTGATAAAATTGAAATCAGAATCCAGGCTCATCCAAACTTGATTGAACTTATCAACAAAGAAAATATCCGCTATACTGTGGATCTCTACACAGACCTTGAATTCGATCCTGCAGGCGATTCTGACTCCATTGAACCGGGTTCATATTTGTTCCCCGTGGAGGAAAAACGAATCCCCATGGATCGGGGCATTAAAATTTTAAGCATTAACCCTTCCTATCTCAGCGTTCAGCTGGAAAAAAAGGTGAGTAAAACTTTTAAAATAACAGTCCCCTATATTGGAACACCCGCCAAGGGACATATTGCCCTGGACGCTGCTACAGAGCCTTCCAGTGTGGAGTTGATCGGTTCTGCCTCCTTGATTCAATCCATCAAAGAATTAAAGACAAAGCCCATTGATATTACAAATGTTAATGAAAGTTTCAAAAAAAAGATCCCTCTGGACCTGGAAAACCCATCTATTATTTCA